>NZ_JAFMPL010000159.1:0-11998 GCF_019038455.1 Nocardia noduli | reverse complement strand
CACCCCGCCCACCCCGGCCAGAATCTCCTGTTTGATGCGATGGTCCTGGTCGCCGCCGTAGAGCCGGTCGGTGACCGCGCGCAGTTCCGGATCGTTCTCCGCGATATCGGAATCCAGCAGCAGCAGCGGCACCCGGCCGACCTGGGCGATCCACACCCTGGCCCGCAGCACCCGCTGATCCGGGATCGCCACGTGCACGAGCACAGGCGAACCATCGGCGGTGAGCAGACGCAGCGGCAGGCCCTGGGGATCGAGCGCCGGATAGTGCTCGAGCTGCCAGCCGTCCGCCGACAGTGACTGACGGAAGTAACCGGACCGGTACAGCAGCCCGACCGCGATCAGCGGCAGCCCGAGGTCCGAGGCCGCCTTGAGATGGTCGCCCGCCAGGATGCCGAGGCCGCCCGAGTAGTTCGGCAGTACCTCGGTGACGCCGAACTCCATCGAGAAGTAGGCGATGCCGCGCACCCCGGGTTCGGTTCGCTGGAACCAGCCGGGCGAGTCCAGGTAGCCGCGCAGATCGGCGGCGGCCTCATCGACCCGACGGGTGTAGTCCGCGTCGGCGGCCAGTTCGTCCAGCCGCGCGGCGGGCACCTCGCCCAGCATCCTGACCGGGTCGTGGCCGACGTCGCGCCAGCGTGCCGGATCCAGTTCACGGAACAGATCCTGCGTCGGCCAGTGCCATGACCAGCGCAGATTCGTGGAGAGTTCACCCAGGGCCGCGAGTCGCTCGGGCAGATGGGCACGGACGGTGAAACGACGAAGTGCCTTCACCAGGCGAACCATACCGAATATTCGACTACCCCTCTCTCCCGGCGACGCAGGTCACTCGCGCGCGCCCCGAGCCCCGTCGACCGGGCCCGGATACCGGGAAGCGGTGGGTTCGCTCGTCGGCCGCGACGGGTCATCGGACCGCCGGTACGAGCCCGCCTGGCCGCTGATCACGTCCGCGCGGCCCGCTGGCGGTAGGTTGGTCCCCGTGACCGGCCGCATCGCCATCGATGACACCTCCCCGTCCGCTGGACCTGGACACAGACCGGCCAAGGCCGCCGTGGGCGAGGTTTTCCCGGTGCGCGCCGTGGTGTGGCGCGAAGGCCACGACGCCGTCGCCGCCACGCTCGCGGTGCGCGCGCCGGGCGCTTCCCGGGTGACCAGGATCCGGATGGCGCCGGATCCGGAACCCGATGTGTTCAACGCGCTGTTCGTCCCGAACGTGATCGGTGCGTGGACCTTCCGTGTCGAAGGCTGGAGCGATCCGATCGCCACCTGGCGACATGCCGTCGAGGCGAAACTCTCGGTCGGTCAGAGCGCCGTCGACCTCGCCAACGATCTCGAACGCGGCGCGCGGTTGTTCGAACGCGCCGCGCAGGCCGTCCCCAAGAAGCAGTTCGAGCGCCTACGCGCGGTCGCGGACGCGTTGCGCGCCGACGAGCAGCTTCCGGCGCGGGTCGCGCCCGCCTTCTCCGAGGAGGTGGCCGAGATCCTGCGGGCCACTCCGTTGCGGGACCTGGTCACCCGGGGTCCGCTGCACACGGTGTCGGTCGAGCGGACGCGCGCTCTCTTCGGTTCCTGGTACGAATTCTTCCCGCGCTCCACCGGCGGGCGCGACGCCGACGGCACACCGGTGCACGGCACCTTCGCCACCTCGATCAAGGATCTGCCACGCATCGCCGCGATGGGGTTCGATGTCGTCTACCTGCCGCCGATCCACCCGATCGGAACGGTGAATCGCAAGGGCCGCAACAACTCCCTGACCGCCGAACCCGACGACGTCGGTTCACCGTGGGCGATCGGATCCGAGGACGGCGGCCACGACGCGATCCATCCCGCGCTCGGCACCGAATCCGATTTCGCCGAATTCGTCGCCGCCGCCGCGCGTTCGGGCATGGAGGTGGCGCTGGACCTGGCGTTGCAATGCGCACCCGATCACCCCTGGGTGGCCTCGCATCCCGAATGGTTCACCACCCTGCCCGACGGCACCATCGCCTTCGCCGAGAATCCGCCGAAGAAGTACCAGGACATCTACCCGATCGATTTCGACAATGATCCCGACGGCCTCTACGCCGAGGTGCTGCGGGTGGTGCGGCACTGGATCTCGCTGGGCGTCAAGATCTTCCGCGTCGACAACCCGCACACCAAACCCGCCGATTTCTGGGAGTGGCTGATCTGCACGGTGCGGCGCACCGATCCCGATGTGGTCTTCCTGTCGGAGTCGTTCACCCGCCCCGCCCGTCTCTACGGCCTGGCCCGGCGCGGCTTCAGCCAGTCCTACACCTATTTCACCTGGCGGGTGGCCAAGTGGGAGCTGACCGAATTCGGCAACGAATTGGCGGCCAAGGCGGACGAGGCCAGACCCAATCTGTTCGTCAACACCCCCGATATCCTGCACGAAAGCCTCCAGCACGGCGGGCCTGGCATGTTCGCGATCCGCGCGGTGCTCGCGGCGACGCTGGCCCCGACCTGGGGTGTGTACTCCGGTTTCGAACTCTTCGAACACCAGGCGGTGCGGCCGGGCAGTGAGGAATATCTGGATTCGGAGAAATACGAACTGCGCCCGCGACCGTTCGCCGAGGCGCTGGCGCGCGGAGAATCGCTGGAGCCGTGGCTGACCAGGCTCAACGAGATACGCCGCAACCATCCGGCACTGCAACAGTTGCGCTGCCTGAGTTTCCATCACGTCGACAACGACGCCCTGCTGGCGTATTCCAAATTCGATCCGGCCACCGGGGACGCGGTGCTCGTCGTGGTGAATCTCAACCCCTACGGCGCCGAACAGGGATTCCTCTCCCTCGACCTGCCCGCGATCGGTCGCGAATGGCACGACCACCCGGTGGTCGTCGACGAGGTCAGCGGTGAGGAATACCACTGGGCGCAGACGAATTACGTCCGCCTCGATCCCGCGCGCGCGGTCGCCCACATCATCGCCCTGCCCCCGGTGCCGCAGCAGGCGCGCACCGAACTGGCCTACCGGAAGTCGTTCACATGAACCGCACGGCCACCATCAACCGCCGCGATCTGATGTTGCTCGCCGCGGGCACCCACGCCGACCCGCACACCGTGCTCGGCGCGCATCCGCATCCGGACGGCACGGTGGTGCGCGTCCTGCGCCCGCACGCCGAGTCGGTCGCGGTACGGGTCGGCGACACCGAACATCCGCTGACGTCGATGGGGCACGGTGTCTTCGCCGCGCCGTTGCCGTATCCGGAGATCATGGACTACCGCGTCGTGACCACCTATCGCGGCGGACAGCGGGTGATCGGCGCCGACGGCTACCGTTTCCTGCCCACCGTCGGCGACCTGGACCTGCACCTCATCGGCGAGGGCAGACACGATCGGCTGTGGGAGGTGCTCGGCGCCCACCCGCGTCACTACACGACACTGGACGGCGAGGTCGACGGCACCTCGTTCGCGGTGTGGGCGCCCAATGCCCGCGGCATCACCGTCGTCGGCGATTTCGACGGCTGGAGCGGCAACTCCGCGCCGATGCGCGCGCTGGGCTCCTCCGGGGTGTGGGAGGTCTTCGTGCCCGGCGTCGGCGTCGGCGCCCGGTACAAGTACCGGGTACACGGTTCGGACGGCCGGACCGTCGATCACGCCGACCCGCTGGCCTTCGCCACCGAACTCCCGCCCGCCACCGGATCCGTGGTCGCCGCGAGCACGCACGAATGGCGCGACCGCGACTGGATCGAACGCCGCGAACGTGCCGACCCGACGCGCGCGCCCATGAGCGTCTACGAAGTGCACCTCGGCTCTTGGCGCCCGGGCCTGTCCTACCTCGAGGCCGCCGAGCAGCTCGCCGATTACGTCACCGCGGCCGGGTACACGCATATCGAACTGCTTCCGGTGGCGGAACATCCCTTCGGCGGCTCGTGGGGGTACCAGGTCACCTCGTACTACGCGCCTACCTCGCGCTTCGGATCGCCCGACGATTTCCGCGCGTTCGTCGACCGCATGCACGCCGCCGGAATCGGCGTCCTGCTGGACTGGGTGCCCGCCCATTTCCCGCGCGACGAATGGGCGCTGGCCCGATTCGACGGCACTCCCCTCTACGAGCACCCGGACCCGCGTCGCGGGGAGCAACTCGACTGGGGCACCTACATCTTCGACTTCGGCCGCAACGAGGTCCGTAATTTCCTCGTCGCCAACGCGCGGTACTGGATCGAGGAGTTCCACATCGACGGGCTGCGCGTCGACGCCGTCGCCTCCATGCTCTACCTGGACTACTCGCGTTCGGAAGGCGAGTGGGAACCGAATGTGTACGGCGGCAGGGAGAACCTGGAAGCCGTCGACTTCCTCCAGGACCTCAACGACACCGTGCACCGGCACCATCCGGGTGTCGTCACCATCGCCGAGGAATCCACCACCTGGCCCGGCGTCACCCGTGGCACCGACGTCGGCGGGCTCGGGTTCTCGATGAAATGGAATATGGGTTGGATGCACGACACGCTCGGCTTCCTCGGGCGCGATCCCATCCACCGCAACTGGCACCACAACGAGATCACCTTCTCGCTGATGTACGCGTGGAGCGAGAACTACGTCCTGCCCATCAGCCACGACGAGGTGGTGCACGGCAAGGGCACGCTGTGGACCCGCATGCCCGGCGACGATTTCGCCAAGGCCGCGGGCGTCCGCGCGCTGCTCGCCTACATGTGGGCGCATCCGGGCAAACAACTGCTGTTCATGGGCCAGGACTTCGGTCAGTTCCGCGAATGGTCCCACGATCGCGGCCTGGACTGGGCCGAGCTGGACAATCCGCTGCACCGCGGCATCTCCGACGCGGTGTCGGCCATGAACAGCGTCTACCGGGCGCACTCGGCCCTGTGGAGTCAGGACACCAATCCCGGCGGGCATTCCTGGATCGAGGCGAACGACCGGGAGAACAATGTGCTCGCGTTCCTGCGCTACGGGTCCGACGGTTCGGTCATCGCCTGCGTGTACAACTTCTCCGGTGCCGTTCACGGCGAATACCGCGTCGGACTGCCGTCCTCGGGTGAGTGGACCGAGATCCTCAATACCGACGCGGCCGATTACGGCGGTTCCGGTATCGGGAACATGGGCTCGGTGAAGACCGACGACACACCGTGGCACGGTCGCCCGGTCTCGGCGACGGTGGCCTTGGCTCCCAACAGCGCGGTCTGGTTGGCCGGTCCACCTGCCTGACCCGGGGTGACGCACGGCTGCGCGGACAGTCACGCGCAACGGTCGCGTCGCTGCGACAGCGGCCCGGACGCCGGTCCCGCACGGCATGGCACGGCCCTCGCAGACGGGTACCGCGCCAACGGTGATGTCCCTCCGACACTGGCCGGAGGCCGAATCCACACGGCACGGCACCGCCGCCGACGAGTACCGTGCCTACGGCCATGTCGCTGTGAAAACCCCCGGACGCCAGATTCCGCACCGACGGGAACGGCCCCGCCGTCGCTGGTGCGATGGCGGGGCCGAGCGTCGAGATCAGTACAGCGCGGCGGCCAGTTTGCGACGGGCCGCGACGACGAAAGCTTCCGCCGGATCGAACAGTTCGAACAGGTCGAGCAGGTGGGTACGGGCCTTGGTCCGATCGTCGGCCGCCGTGCGTTTGATCACACCGATCAGCCGTTCGAAGGCCGCTTCCGGCTGCTGGCCGAGCAGTTCGAGGTCGGCGGCGCCGATCGCGAGATCGACATTCGTGGGATCGAGGTCCGCGTCGGCGATGGTCGATTCCGGCACTTCCTGCGCGCGGGCGAGGAATCGCAGCTGCCGCAGCGCGTTCTTGGCCTCCGCGTTGGCGGGTTCGGCGGCGATGATCGCCTCGTACGCGGCTTCGGCGCCCGCCATGTCACCGCGCTCGAGCGCGTCCTCGGCGGCGGTGAAGCGCGGATCCTCGACGGGCTCGGGCTCGCCGGGCTCGCCGCCCTCGAGTTTGCCCGCGACGGCATCGATCACCGCGTCCAGCCACTGCCGCACCTGTTCCTCGGGCTGCGCGCCCTCGAAATCGGCCAGCGGCTGTCCGCCCGCGATCGCGACCACGGTCGGAATGCCCTGCACCCGCAGCGCTTGCGCGATCTGCATATTGCTCTCGGCCTCGACGGTGGCCAGATCCCAGGTGCCGCCGTCGGCCGCGGCGAAACGCTCCAGCGTGCGGACGAGTTCGACGCTGCCGGGGCTGCGCTGCGAATACAGCGCGACGACCACGGGCACCTGGGTCGAACGACGCAGCACCTTGGTCTCGAAATCCGCCACCGAGACCGCGTGATCGGCGCCCGCGCTACCGGCGGGGGGTTGCTTCAGACTGGACAGGTCCACTGCCCCGGACATGGCGGCGGCAGCGGCTGGCGAAGGACGACGTGCGGCAGGTCGAGTCACGGCATCCAGTTTGTCACGACGTCGCGCCGGCGGCTGCCGCGGTGCCGGTCGAGTCGATGGTTTCGAGAGTGCCGAGCCTGCCGGTGCGCACCGCCCAGACCTCGAAGACCACGGTGAAGAACGGCGGGATGCTCGACAGCAGGGCGAGGATGGTGGTCAGCCAATTCCACTTCAGTTCCCGCGCGGCCAGCAGCGCGGCCAGCAGGAACAGGACGAATACGGCACCATGGATCGGGCCGAAGATCTTCACCCCGATCTCGTTGCCCGGACCGGAAAATCCGATGCGCTCAGGGTATTTGAAGGCCATTCCGATCAGCAGACCAAGCCACGAGAGCGCCTCGAGCACCGCGAAGAAACGGAACCTACCGGCGGTGCTGCGCAGATCGATGAAATCCATGGCCACCATTGTGCCGCATTTACTACGACGTTACGTAGTTGAACACATCACACTCGGACAAATCAGACACCGCCTCGAATCCGAGACGGTGTCCGTGACTACCCCGATGCGCGAGGTCGGTGTCAGGCCGGAACCCGGACGATCAGCGCGTCACCCTGACCACCACCACCGCACAGCGCGGCCGCGCCGATACCGCCGCCGCGACGCTTCAGCTCCAGCGCGAGGTGCAGCAGAATACGCGCACCGGACATGCCGAGCGGATGGCCGACGGCGATCGCGCCACCGTTGACGTTGACCTTCTCCTGATCGATGCCGAGCTGGCGCGCCGAGGCGATACCGACCGCCGCGAACGCCTCGTTGATCTCGATCAGATCCAGATCCGACGGCGAGATGCCCTCGCGCGCACAGGCCTTGGCGATGGCATTGGCGGGCTGGGCCTGGAGGGTCGAATCCGGGCCGGACACCACGCCCGCCGCGCCGATCTCGGCGATCCAGCTCAGCCCCAACTCCTCGGCCTTGGCCTTGCTCATCACCACGACGGCGGCGGCGCCGTCGGAGATCTGCGACGCCGTACCCGCGGTGATGGTGCCGTCCTTGCGAAACGCGGGCTTGAGCTTGGCCAGCGATTCCGTCGTGGTGTCGGCCCTGATGCCCTCGTCCTCGGTGATCAGCACCGGATCACCCTTACGCTGCGGTACCGCGACCGGCACCACCTCGTCGTCGAAGACACCGTTCTTCCAGGCCGCCGCCGCGCGCTGGTGCGAGGCCGCCGCGAACGCGTCCTGGTCCTCGCGGGCGACATAATCCCTGTCGTTGCCCAGCTCGGTCAGCGCGCCCATCGGCTGGTCGGTGAAGATGTCGTAGAGGCCGTCATATGCCATGTGGTCGCGTAACGTGACGTCGCCGTACTTGAACCCCTCGCGGCTCTTCTCCAGCAGATGCGGTGACTGGCTCATCGACTCCTGGCCGCCCGCGACGACGATCTCGAACTCGCCCGCCCGGATCAACTGGTCCGCGAGAGCGATCGCGCTGATACCCGACAGACACACCTTGTTGAGGGTGAGCGCGGGGACGTCCATCGGAATTCCACCGGCGACCGCGGCCTGCCTGGCCGGAATCTGTCCCGCGCCCGCGGTCAGCACCTGACCCATGATCACGTAGTCGACCTGCTCGGGCGCGACGCCGCCCTTCTCCAGCGCCGCCTTGATGGCGAAACCGCCCAGGTCGGAACCGCTGAAGCTCTTCAGGCCGCCGAGCAGGCGACCGATGGGGGTACGCGCACCGGAGACGATGACGGTTGTGGTCACGAGGAGCCTCGCATTCAGTAGATCGGGTCGGACGGACCGGGCTCACCGGGGAGCACCGTCGCGGCACGACGACAAAGCCTTGTACTCAACGGTAGCTTGCCCACACCGGGCGTGTCTCCGGAGGTCCGCGCTACCGTCGAGTAGTGAGCACTGCACAGGAGACGTCCGAATTCATCCCCGGCGACTACGTCATCGCCGTCGACCACGTCGGCATCGCGGTCCCCGACCTCGACACCGCAATCGCCTGGTATTCCGAAAATCTCGGCATGATCGAGACCCATCGGGAGGTGAACGAGGCCCAGGGCGTGCACGAGGCGATGCTTTCCCTGCCCGCGGCGTCCGATTCCGCGACTGCCCTACAGTTGCTGGCGCCGTTGGACGCGAACTCCACCATCGCCAAGTTCATCGATCGCAGCGGCCCGGGTCTCCAGCAACTCGCCTACCGCGTCACCGATATCGAGGCCGTCTCCACGCACCTGCGCGACCGCGGCGTACGTTTGCTGTACGAAGCCCCCAGGCACGGAACCGCCGATTCCCGCATCAATTTCATCCACCCGAAGGATGCTGGCGGTGTGCTGATCGAATTGGTCGAACCGAACCCGAATGTTACGCACTAGTATCAAGATCGGAGCAGGAAAACTGATCCGAATCACATTCGCGGTCGAGTCACCATCATGTGGCCGTAGGCTGTAGTTTGTGTGCCATGTCGTCACCTGAGTCCGATCGCAATCGCTTCGTTGCACTGCCCTTCACCGTTGTGCGCAAGGGTTATGCGCAAGACGAGGTACGCAACTACTTCGACCGCTTCGACGCGGAGCTGAGGGTCACCGCCACTGACCGCGATGCCGCTGCGGCGCAAGCACGTAACCTCGCAAGCCAACTGGAGGACGCGCGGGACGAGATCGACGAACTCCGTAAGGAGGTCGACCGACTCTCGGTTCCGCCGACCACCGCGGAAGGCATGTCCGACCGTATCTCGCGCATGCTGCGATTGGCATCCGACGAAGCCTCCGAGGTCCGCGCGCTCGCGCAGGCCGAGGCCGCCGAAATGGTGTCGATCGCCGAGCAGCAGGCCACCGAGATGCGCGGCAAGTACGAGTCGCTGCTCGCGGAGACGAAGGAGAAGCGAGAGGCGCTCGATATCGAATTCGAGCAGACCCTCGCGAACGCGCGTACCGAGTCCGGCAAGATCATCGAGGCCGCCCAGGCCGAGGCCGACCGCCTCGGCAAGGAAGCCGATGCCAAGCGTAAGGCCAACCAGCAGGACTTCGAGGTCACCATGGCGGAGCGGCGTACCAAGCTGACCCGCGCCATGGAGGAGCTCGAGGCCACCAGCCGCGCCGAGGCCGCCCAGCGCATCAAGGATGCCACCGACGAGGCCAACCGCCTCATCACCTCCGCCACCCAGACCTCCGAGCGCAAGATCGCGCACGCGAAAGAACTGGCCGAGGAGATGCGCGTGCTGCGCGGCCGGGTGCTCGCCCAGCTGCTCGGTATCCGCGGTCAGCTCGATTCCGTGCCCGCGATGCTCGCCGCGGTCAACCGTGAAAGCGAACTGCTCGACGGTGTTCCGGATCGCAAGTCGATCGGCAGTGGCAACGCCAAGTCCGTCGGCGGTTCCCGCGCGAAGGCCATCCAAGAGGCGGCCAACGACGAGGACATCGACGCCGACGAGCGCGAGAACGCCGAAATCTCGAACTGACGTCCGAGCACCTCGGGCGACGACGCACGACCAGCACCAGAGTTCATCCGAAGGCCGTCCCTCCCAGGGGCGGCCTTCCCTAATTCCCGGACACGAACGCCGTGGGCAGTGCCGCCGACGAAGCAGACCGGGTACGCCGCGAGATGCGGCGGGTCGTCGCCCCGGTCACATGCCGCCTCGATAGTGCGAGTCCGCCCGGACAGCCGAGTGCGTCAGGACCACCGACGCGTGATGCGACGGGTTCTCCGGCCGTTCCAGCACCCCTGGTGCCAATGCCTGCGATCGTCCTCACCGCCGTCGGCCTGCCAGGCGACGATATGGGCCACCCCGGGCGGAATCTCGTGATCACAGCCGGGACACCGGTAGGTCTTGACCGCACGGCTCCCGGGAATGCTGCGCACGATATAGGTCTCGTCACGGTCGGGACCGGATTCGGTGCGGCCGAAGACGTCGCCGAGCGGCGCGGATCGCCGATCCTGACTGCTGGCGGGAGGTTTCCGGCGGGGCATGTCGTCCAGGATATTCGCGACCTCGGCCCGGGAGATCTCAGCCCTCGATCGGTACCAGGGTCGCGCGGACCGGGTTGTGGTCCGACAGACCATCGGCACTGTCCACCGTCGCGTCGCTCGCCACCGCGCCGCGAACGACCACGTGATCGATGAACTGGGACTTCGACGCCGAGTCGCGCGGCCGCGTCGGCAACCCGTCGGCGGGCAGCGGAACCACCGTGAATTCCGGTCCGAGTCGCTCCGCCACCGCCTCGCGGTCGATATTGAAATCGCCGAGGAGAACCACCGGCCCGGTCGCGTCGTGCGCGAGTTCGCGCAACCGCCCCAGTTGCTCCCAGCGCCGCTGATCGCCGGTCACGTGGGTGGCGAGCACCGTGAAACCCGACGCCTCGACGACGAGCACGCCCTTGCCGTGATCACGCTCGAAGGCTTCCGCCGCGATCTCGCGGCCCGAATCCCGCACGGCCAGAACGAGGTACTCGACACGGTCGTCGAGCACGGTCGGCCCGCGCCGCAACTTCGGCACCCGCGGGTAACGCAGTGTGTGGAAGGTCCGGTCCGGCATGGCCGCACGCAGGCTCGCCAACTGATCACCGCTGACCTCCTGGAGGGCGATGATCTGTTCCGAGCGCTTGGCGACCCTGTCGCTGATCGAGGCGATGCGGTCGGTCTCGTCCGGCCACCTGGCGGAGACGTCCTCGTACCAGTTCTCGGCGTGGACGCGATGCAGCACATTCCAGGTGGCGACCGTGATCATGAATCTCTTACTCGGGAATCGGGAAGTGGGATCAGAACAAACGGAATTCGTTGCTCTCCGTACCACGCAGCGCGTCGTAATCGAGGGTGAGGCAACGGATACCACGATCCTCGGCGAGCGTGCGGGCCTGCGGCTTGATCTGCTGCGCCGCGAAGACACCGGCGACCGGCGCGAGCAACGGATCCCGGTTGAGCAATTCCAGGTAGCGGGTCAACTGTTCGACACCGTCGATCTCACCGCGGCGTTTGATCTCCACCGCGACCGTCGCACCCGTGGCGTCACGGCAGAGCAGGTCGACCGGACCGATCGCCGTCATGTACTCGCGTCGGATCAATGTGTAGCCCGCGCCGAGCGTCTGGACGTGTTCGGCCAGTAACTCCTGAAGATGCGCCTCGACACCGTCTTTCACCAATCCGGGATCGACCCCGAGTTCATGCGAGGAATCGTGTTCGATCTCCTCGATGGTGATGCGCAGTTCTTCGCCGGCCTTGTTGGTCACCACCCAGTAGGCCTTGGCACCTTCGGGTGCGTCGTCCGGACGTTCCTGCAAACGGCACGGCGGGCTCATCCAGTTCAACGGCTTGTACGATCCGCCGTCGGAATGCACCAGCACCGAACCGTCGGCCTTGATCATCAACAGACGGCGGGCCATCGAGAGGTGGGCGGTCAAACGACCGACATAGTCGACCTGGCAACGAGCTATCACGAGGCGCACCGGTCGAGTCTAGGGCCTACGGTCGGCCGACCACCCGGCGCCCGACCGATAAATCAGCGCCCGACATCAGACGGGCAATTCATCCACGAACGCGGAGTCGTGAAACGCGGAAAGGCCCCCAACTGTGTTGGGGGCCTTTCGCAATGATGTTCCGGCGGTGTCCTACTCTCCCACACCCTGTCGAGTGCAGTACCATCGGCGCTGGCAGGCTTAGCTTCCGGGTTCGGAATGGGACCGGGCGTTTCCCTGCCGCTATGGCCGCCGTAACTCTA
>NZ_JAFMPL010000158.1:0-12397 GCF_019038455.1 Nocardia noduli | reverse complement strand
CCCGGCAACCTTGGCAACCCCGGCAACCCCGGCGACTCCGGTCACGAGGCCGCGCCTCGGGCGGCGACCGGCGTCTCCCCCGCGCCCGCGGCGACAGTGCGCGTGACCCATTCGACGCGGCCGCCGTTCGGGCACAGGTCGATGCGGCCGCGCCGGGACGGACCCGACTTGGCCCGGATATCGACGTCGAGGCCGATCGAACGCAGCCGTCCGTGGCCCGCGCCGAGCCCGGCATAGCCGCAGACGCGGGCCCTCATGCGCAGGGAGGGGTTGGGCCAGTGGCCGTCGGCGACCACGAGGGTGGCGCCGTGACTGCGGGCGCGGGCGGCGATCACGCGGGACCTGGACGGCGCGACCGAGGTGCCGCCGAGGCCGAGCACCACCAGATCCAGTCCGTCGAGCAACACCGCGGCCACCTCGACGGGGTCGGGTCCGGGATCGGCAACCACGGCCAGACGTGCCAATTCCGCGCCCATTTCCACCGCGGCGAGCAGCCCGAACCGGGGCATCCCCACCACCGCGGCATGCCCGCCGTGTTCGGTCACCGCGGCGAGCAGCCCGGCCAGCAACGACCGCGCTCCCGTGTACGCCACGACAGATCCCTTCGCGAGACCGTCATCGGGCAACAATTCCGCAAGGGCGTTCGGCACCGGGAGCGACTCTCTGCACAGTTCGGTCTCGCGGGGAATCCGCCCGACCTCGGACTGACCGCGCCCCGGGATCGCGGCCATCCTCCTGCGGAGTTCCTCCAGCTTCTTCTGGTGTTTCTCATCCCCCACCCGCACGTCCGAACCCATCACAACCACCTACTTCCCACGATGGACTCCGAGGCGAAGCGAGCGGGCCGACCCCCGTTTCTCCATCGAGAAACGAGGGTCAGCACCGATACAGCTATCGATCACTATCGAATATACGTTCGATAGTGATCAAGTAGAAACCCGCCCCCGTGATCCGTCAAGGGTGGCGCGCCGACGCCGTCCCCCTCTTTCTCGCGGGCCGTCTCCAACCCCAGCCGTCCCAGAAGTTGCCCGAGAATTTGCCAGCCCGGGTCCACCCGAGGGCGAGCGAGGAGCGATCACGCGCGTAGGGTCGGCATTACCACGGAAGGGGCATCGACGCCCGGAGCCGCTCTCGCCGTCCGCTCGAATCAGGTCGCCTAGCACGAGATTCGGATACCCTGCACCCATGATCGATCGCCACCGTCCCATCGTCGGCCCGCAGTACTTGGTCGCAGGCCGTTACCGCCTGCAGTCGAAACTCGGCGGCGGCGGCATGGGCGCGGTATGGCTGGCGCACGATCGCCTGCTCGATCGGGAGGTCGCCATCAAACAGGTGCTGACCACCGCCGGACTGCCCGAGGCGGAAGCGGAGAAGGTCCGCGGCCAGATCCTGCACGAGGGGCGGGTCGCGGCGAAACTGTCCCACGACCACGCGATCGCGGTCTACGACGTCGCCCTGGAAGCGGGCGAACCGTGGCTGGTCATGGAACACCTACCCTCACGCAGCGTGGCCAGGGCGCTCGGAATGGTGGAAACACTGCCCGTGGTCGAGGTGGCGCAGATCGGCGCGCAGGTCGCCGACGCGTTGGCCGCCGCGCATTCGGTCGGCATCGTGCACCGCGACATCAAACCGGGCAATATCCTGGTCGCCGATCGCGGCCCCTCGGTCGGCATCGCCAAACTCAGCGACTTCGGCATCTCGCGCGGCGCGGGCGATCTCGCCGACGAGCCCGAAGGCATCATCACCGGCACCCCCGCCTACCTGCCGCCCGAGGTGGCCCGTGGCGCGCAGCCGACCGAGGCCAGCGACGTGTTCTCCCTCGGCGCGACCCTCTACACCGCGATCGAGGGTCAGCCGCCGTTCGGCCTCGACGAGAACAGCGACGTTCTGGTCGAACGTGCCGCGATGGCCCAGATCATTCCGCCGACCCGCAGCGGCGTCCTCACCAACGCCCTGCTGCACATGCTCGAACCCGCACCGCAGCGCAGACCGACGATGGCCGAGGCCAGGGACGAAATCCTCACCGCCGCTTTCGGTCCCGGCACCGGTTCCTACATTCTCGGCGCCCCGGTGCGCACCGAGGACGGCACCATCCCGTCCTGGGCCGCCCGCAGTTCCGCCTCCGGCCTGCGCAGTCCGCACGCCATGCCGTTGCCGCGCCCGCAGCACCAGGCACCCGTGCGGGCTACGGGCAACGCCGCGCCCGTCGGCCAACGGGCCCAAGGGAATCCGCCGAGCAACGCGCCGCTCGCCATCGCCGTCGGACTGCTGATCGGACTGGTCATCCTGATCGCGATTCTCGTCGCGGTGATGTAGTTCCGTTCAGTCGATCCGCCTGCGATGCGCCCAGCGGGTCAGCGCGTTCCGATTGGACTGCTGGGTCTTGCGCAGCACATTGGAGGCGTGGGTCTCCACGGTCTTCACCGAGATGAACAGGGTTTCGGCGATTTCGCGATAGGTGTAGCCGCGCGCGAGCAGGCGCAGCACCTCGAGTTCACGCGGCGTCAGCGAGTCCAGTTCCGGATCGAGCGGCGGTTCCGGCACCGGTGACCGGCCCGTGAACGAATCGAGGACGAATCCGGCCAGGCGCGGACTGAACACCGCGTCACCGCCCGCGACCCGCCGGATGCCATCTGCCAGTTCGGATCCCGAAATCGTCTTGGTGACATAGCCGCGCGCGCCCGCGCGAATCACCGCGATCACGTCCTCCGCGGCATCGGACACGCTCAGCGCCAGACATACCGGACCGTCATCGATCCCGGTCAGCACCGCGACACCACCGCCGTCGGGCATATGCACATCCAGCAGCACCACATCCGGACGCGCCGAGGCGATTCCGGCGATGGCCTCGGCCACCCCACCGGCTTCGCCGACCACTTCCATATCGGGTTCGCGACTCAACTCCGCCCGCACGCCCGACCGGAATACGGCGTGATCATCGACGAGAAAAACCCGCACGCTCACCTGCTCCGCTCCTCCGCCGTTGCGCGTCCGCCGTCGGTCGATCCGACAGCGCCGTCGCGAACCGGCGGTCGCATGCCGGGCGAGATTCTGGGCGCACCCGGCGCGTCACCGAAATCCGCGCGGAATCGGTTGCCCGGAAGCCACCTTAACCGCGAAGCCCGACGGGAGGAGGTCACCGACCGTCCGGCACGTGGCCGACGACTCACGTGCCCTGGCCGGTCGATTGCGCGATCCGCTCCGTCACGGCGCTCGCGGTGTCGGAGAGGTCGTCGGCCCGATCGTCGTCCGCTCCGGAATCGGTGCGCGGCATGATGATCCGCACCTCGGTGCCGCGACCGGGCGTGGACAGGATCTCGACCTGTCCACCGCGCCGCTCGATCCGGCCGCGGATGGATTTCGCCAGGCCCTGACGATCCTGCGGGACGGCGTCGAGGTCGAACCCCGCGCCGCGGTCGCGCACGAAAACGCTCACCTGATGCGGTTCCGCCTCCGCGAACAGGTCGATCGCCGGGACGCCCGCGTGTTTGGCCGCGTTCACCAGCGCCTCCCGGCTCGCGCCGAGCAAGGCGGTGAAATGTTCCTTGGGCAGGCCGCTGCCGGTGTCACCGAGATCCATCGACACATCGCCGACCGTCACCGTGGTGACCTGGACGCCGTGCTGATCCTCCACCTCCCCCGCGATGGTGCGCAGCGCGGCCGCCAGACTCGACTGGGCCGGACCCGAATCCTCGAACAGCCATCGGCGCAATTCGCGTTCCTGGCTGCGGGCCAGTCTGGTCACCTCTTGCGGATCGTCGGCCTGGCGCTGGATCAGAGCCAAGGTCTGGAGAACCGAATCGTGCAGGTGGGAGGCGATCTCCTCGCGCTCCTCGTTACGGATGCGGGCGGCGCGTTCGTCGTTCAGCGCGCGCATCATGCGCAGCCACAGCGGCACCGTCAGCAGTCCGGCGCCGATCAGCGTGACCGCGACCGCGATCAGCGCCGATCCGAGCGAACTCAGATCGATCCTGGCGAGCACCACCACGCCGAGCCCGAAGATCACCATGGTCGCGCCCGCGACGATGCGGGCCCAGGTCACCACCGACGGCCGGGCCGGCAGACCGAGCAGCGAACGCGGACCGTCGGTGTCGTACTCGCGCCACACCAGCGCCGCGCCGATCGTCACCACCACGATCGGGACGATGATCTTCGCCGCGACCGTGCCGTTCATCAGCCACGACACCACGATCGACAGCCCGAGCCCGAGCAGCGCGAGACCGACCGACTGCCTGCGTTCGGCGGCGGACGGCTTCGCCGAATCCGCGCCGCCGGGGGTGAAGACCCACAGCAGCCCGTACGCGGCGATACCCGCGCCCGCCAGCGCGGACAGCAGCACGAACGCCATCCGCACCTTGAAGACGTCGAGCCCGAGATGATCGGCGAGTCCACCGGCGACACCGGCGACGACGCGCCCACCCGAACGCCGGACCAGCCGCACCTGCGGATTCGGCCCCAGATCCAGCACCGGCGCGGGGCCGAACCCCCGCCCTGGCGCGAACCCGAACCCGAGGGCCGGATCGGGTCGATACCCCGCCTGCCTGCGGGCAGCGTCGAACGCTGGATCAGTCGGGTACATATTCCGATACTGGCACGCCCCGCGGGCCGAGGGCATCAGGAATCACCCTGATCCGCGCACCGGCGCCGGACGCGGGGCCGCGTTCCGGCATCGCCCGGGCCTGCGAGCGCCTACTGGTCCTGGAGCAGTCCGAGCAGATTGCCGTCGGGGTCGAGGACCGTGGCGACCCGGCGACCACCGCCGACCTCGTGCACGGGGTCCTGCACCTTGGCCCCCGCGGCCGTCACCTCGGCCAATTTCGCCTCGATATCCGACACCTCCCAGTAGGCGGTCGGCACGGTCGGGCTCTGCGGCCCCCCGGCGGGCACCAGGCCGATGTGCTGCCCCGAGGCCTCGTACCCGACGTAATAGGACTCGTCGGTCTGCGGTGCCATACCGAGCAGCGCGGTATAGACCTGCTTGGCCGCCGCCAGATCGGAAACCGGATGCAACACGGTCTTGATGCCCTTGGTGGAGTCGGTCATGGTCACTCCTGACGTCGTGGACGCGATCGGAATCGTCCGATTCGGGAAGAAGGCGAGCTCCGGAACGCCCTCGATATCCGCGGGCCGTTCACTTCGACAACGCTAATTCCTCCTCGGTCACCGATGCTTCTCGATTCCTGATCGGTCCGGTCACGCGTGCCGACCCTCGCGACCACACATCCGCGTGGATCCCGAGCCGACGCCCTCCTGTTATCCGGTCCGGAAAGAAAAGGGCGGATGACCAGCATGTCGGGAAACGTTCAGTCATCACTCAGTGATCGCTAAGGCGCGCCGGATATACCTGATATCGAGAGCACGTTTGTCCATGAGCCACCGGACCGGAGAACTCGAACTATGGCTTCTGCCAGTAGTTTTCCGCTCCGAATCGGAAATGGGGGGCGGTCGTGGCGCACCGCCGGACATACGTTTTCTCACGGACAGGCTCATCGGTTCCGAGCAGGTCCGACCGGGATACAGGGGAGGAATCTTGTCGTACACATTCGCACGCATCATCGCCGCCGCGTTGGCGCCGATGGCCCTCGCGGTGGGCGGGGTCGGGACGGGTACCGCCGATGCCTACGCATTCGCGGCACACGAGAACAACTACGCCACACCGACCGGCTTCGCGTTCACCGTGGGCCACACCGACCTCGTGGCCGATCCGGTGCCTCCGCAGAACGGACTGCCGACCACCCGCGAAGTCTTTCTGGACAACACCTCCTACGGACACGTCGACGACCCGGGTACCGCGGTGCTGAAGACCGGATACCTGGTCAGCTGCGCGGTCGGCATCGATCTGACCTTCGGGGCGAAGGCGGGCGCGGAGTTCGACGCCGGAGTCACACTCGGCGTCGGCGCCAGCCCGGATTCCCTGACACCCGGCCTCGACGCGAGCATCGGCCCGTCGATCCACGCGTCCATGGGTCTCGACCTCGACATCACCCCCGGCGTCATCAAGGACATCGAGGTCGGCAGCAAGGACCTCGTCGGTGGCACGACGGGTTACGTGATGAGCCGTGATTTCCACCTGATGGTGGAAGGCTGCGGCGGGCCGCTGACGATCCGCCCCTACACCAAGATCGAGGTCGACTCACCCGAGACCTCGGCCAACGGGGCGGTCTACGGGGACGTCATCGTCCTGTAGGCACCGGAGACGCGTGCGGGCGGTGCGGATATCCGCACCGCCCGCACGCACACCCGACGTCGGAAAGGTCGGCGGCCGGTCCCGGGGATCGGGTGAACTTTCAGGGTTCACCCCGATGTGCTGAACCACCTGTGCGGCCGACCATGGAAGCATGACGAAAACGAGCTTCGGCGATCAGCTTCAGCAGATGTGGCAGTCGCGGCCCGTCCGGTTGCCGCGTCAGGGGCCGGTCGCGGGTGTCGCGGCCGGTTTCGGTCGGCGCTACCAGGTCGATCCGGTGCTCGTGCGGGTGGCTTTCGTGGTGTCGGCGCTGTTCGGCGGGGCCGGGATCGTCCTCTATCTCGTGGGGTGGCTGCTGTTCAGCCAGGCGGGTGACCAGACGTCGGCGGCGGAGTCGCTGTTCGGCAAGGGGCACAGCTCGCAGTCTCCGACCAAGACGATCGTGCTGATGGTGGCGCTTGCCATCGCGGTGAGCACCATGGGACCGGTGGGGATGGGGATGGCCGGTTCCGGCGTCATCAGCCTCGCGCTCATGCTGGCGGGCTGGTGGATGCTGTTCATGCGCACTCCGCAACCGCCGCCGGGGACCAGTCAGCTCGACGAATACGAGTTCGACGCCGGACTCAGCGCCACCGGATATCCCGGCGCGGTTTTCCCCAGCGGTACGACCGGTAGCTTCTACGCGCCGGAAGCGCCCGTGACCGGTATGTACACGCCGTATACGAAACTGCCCGAGATGTATGTACCGGAGACGCCGACTGCGCACGACCCGGCCCCCGCACAGCGGGCGGACGACAGCGCGGTCCGGCTCGACAAGGACGCGACCGGCGAGAACCGCACCGGCGGTGCGGTCGCAGGGGATGCCGGTACTGCGGACCAGGCCCCCGTCGGCGATCTCGGCACCACCGCCGACCAGCACGTTCGACTCGACAAGTCCTCGCCGGAAATCGACGCGCAATCGAATGCGCACGCCGAGAACCCCGCCGTGGAGTCGAGCGGAGATTCCACCGGCGGTACGGCGACGGCCGACAGGCTCCCGACCCCGATCGCGGCGGCGGCACCCGCCGGAATCCCCTGGCCCGGTGCACCACGGACCCTCACCCCCGGACCTCGAACAATCATCGGCGGCCCGGTGCCCCCGTCCTGGGATCCGCTCGGCGTCGCGCCGCTGGCCTGGGATCTTCCCGACCCCACCCCGGCGAACAAGGTCGTCGCGCCGTCCCCGCGACGCCCCCGATCCCGGCTGACGCCGGTGGTGATCGGCCTCGCCATCCTGGCCGCGGCCGGAGCGGGCGCCGCGGCGGCGTCCGGCGTCGAATGGATGACGCCCGCGCGGATCGGGGCGGTGGCGCTCGCGGTGGTCGGACTCGGACTGGTGCTCGGCGCTTTCCTGCGCCGCGGTTACGGACTGCTGGTCGTGACCGCGCCGCTGGCCGCGTTCGTGCTGCTCGCCTCGCTGGTCGGTCCCATGGAGTTCTCCGAGGCCACCGTGGGTGATCGCACCTGGGCTCCGACCGCGACAGCCGATCTGAAACCCGAGTATCACCTGTCGATGGGTTCGGGGACACTCGATCTGCGCGGATTGGATCTCACCGAGAACCACACGGTGGACCTGTCGGTGCAGATGGGCGAGGCGCGAGTCATCGTCCCGGCCGGAATGACGGTGCGCACCGAATGCACCGTCGCCATGGGTGAGCAATCGTGCCCCACCGGTGTCACCGGCCCGAATACGCCGGGAGCGCCGGTACTCGATCTGAATGTCGATGTCCGTATGGGAAATGTGGTGGTGGAACGTGGCTGATCAGAACGCTTCGGACAAGACCGAAGGGCGCGGCCCGTCCGCCTCACTGCTGATCGTCGGACTGCTCGCGCTGGCGTTGAGCGTCTTCGCCCTCGTCGGACCTTCCACCGTCTCGGCCGCGGGGGCCATCTCCTTCGGCTGGATCATCGTGATCGCCGCCATCGTGGTCGGCGTCGTGCTGGTGATCTCACCCCACGTACATCGCTGAACCGATTCACCACATGACGCAATGACCCGCCCGCCCCGGACGGGTCATTGTTCGTTCTACTCCGAGGAGAACCCCATGGCCGCACCGCATTTCGACCATCCCACCACGAACGAGGAACGCCGGACGGTCCCGAGCGAACCGGTCGCACCCACGCCGCGGTTCACGTTCGGCGGCATGCTGCTCGGACACCTGATACTCGGCCAGGCCCGCGCGGAAACCGCGGCGGAATAGCACCGGTTCCCGAATCCGCACGGGGGCAGGACTATTCGTCCTCCGTAACCGTCACTCCCACTCGATCGTCCCCGGCGGCTTACTGGTCACGTCGAGAACGACCCGGTTGACCTCCGACACCTCGTTGGTGATGCGGGTCGAAATGCGTTCCAGCACTTCGTAGGGCAGCCGGGTCCAGTCCGCGGTCATGGCGTCCTCGCTGGATACCGGACGCAGCACGATCGGATGTCCGTAAGTGCGTCCGTCGCCCTGCACGCCCACGCTGCGGACGTCGGCGAGCAGCACCACCGGGCACTGCCAGATCTGACGGTCCAGATCGGCCGCCGTCAGTTCCTCACGCGCGATGGCGTCGGCTTGGCGCAGGGTGTCGAGCCGGTCGGCCGTCACCTCGCCGACAATGCGGATCGCCAGGCCCGGACCGGGGAAGGGCTGGCGCGCGACGATTTCCTCGGGCAGACCGAGTTCGCGACCGACCGCGCGGACCTCATCCTTGAACAGCAGCCGAAGCGGTTCGACGAGATCGAACTCCAGATCGTCGGGCAAGCCGCCGACATTGTGGTGCGACTTGATATTCGCGGTGCCGGTGCCGCCGCCGGATTCGACCACGTCGGGATACAGCGTGCCCTGCACCAGGAATTCGACTTCGGGAGCCGAGCCGCCCGTGCCCTGTTCGGCGACGACCTCGCTCACCGCGTCCTCGAAGGACCGGATGAACTCACGGCCGATGATCTTGCGCTTCTCCTCGGGATCGCTGACACCCTTCAGCTCACCGAGGAATTTCTCCACCGCGTCGACGGTGACCAGTCGCGCACCCGTGGCAGCGACGAAATCCTGCTGGACCTGTTCGCGCTCCCCTGCCCTCAACAGGCCGTGGTCGACGAAAACGCAGGTCAGACGATCGCCGATGGCGCGCTGCACCAGGGCGGCGGCGACGGCGCTGTCCACGCCGCCGGACAGCCCGCAGATGGCGTGCCCGTCACCGATCTGTTCGCGCACCGCCTCGACCAGCGATTCGGCGATATTGGCCGGGGTCCACGCGGCGGGAATTCCGGCGATCTCGTGCAGGAAGCGGCTGAGCACCAGCTGACCGTGCGGGGAATGCAGCACCTCGGGGTGGTACTGCACACCGGCCAGGCGTCGCGCGCGATCCTCGAACGCCGCGACCGGCGCGCCCACGGTGGTGCCGGTGACCTCGAAACCCTCCGGCGCGTCGGTGACGGCGTCGCCGTGACTCATCCACACCGGCGCGATGGTGGGCAGACCGCCGTGCAGCACACCGCCGTCGATACTGAGTTCGGTCCGACCGTATTCGCGAGTGCCGGTGTGGGCGACGGTGCCGCCCAGTGCCTGCGCCATCGCCTGGAATCCGTAGCAGATGCCGAAGACCGGCACGTCCAGATCGAACAGCCGCGCGTCCAGTTGCGGCGCGCCCTCGGCGTACACGCTGGACGGACCACCGGACAGGATCACCGCGAGCGGCTGTTTGGCGGCGATCTCCTCGACGGTCGTGGTGTGTGGGATCACCTCGGAGAAGACACTCGATTCACGAACCCGCCGGGCGATCAGCTGGGCGTATTGGGCGCCGAAGTCGACGACGAGGACCGGTCTCTGAGATTCTGCCACCGCCATAGTCTAGTGAGCGGGCGCGGCGAGCCGACCACGGGCACGGCGGCGTCATTCCGACACGCTCGGACGAAACCCGAGGAAACTCCGACGCCGCGCCAAATCCCGCCGCACACCACCCCCGTGCTGGTTATCCTCGTGTTCGTGCCATTCGCCCCAGCGATAGATGCCGACATCCACTACGAGGACAGCGGCGGGGACGGCCCGGTAGTCCTATTGGCGCACGAATTCTTCATGGACCGCACCATGTTCGCGTCGCAGATGGCCGCGCTGGCACCAGAATTCCGCATCGTGTCGTGGGACGCGCGCGGACACGGCCGCACCAGGGACCAGGGCCTGCCCTTCACCTACTGGACCGCCGCGCGCGACGCGCTCACCGTGCTCGACCACCTCGGCGCGGAGCGTGCCGTCTTCGGCGGCACCGCACAGGGCGGCATCACCGCGCTCCGGACGGCGCTGATCGCACCCGAACGCGTGTCGGCACTGATCCTCATCAGCACCGAAGCGCACGGACCGACCCCGGAACAGTCGACCGAAACCCAGAAATTCCTGGACAAGTGGTACGACGACAGCTCACGTCGTGGCGCGGCGAATCAGTTGGCGCACTGGCTGATCGGCGACGACGACTGGTACCGGGCCATCTGGACCAAACGCTGGCTGGTACGCGACCGCGACGGCATCGAAGTCGCCGCGACCTGTCTGCTCGGCCGTGAATCGGTGGTGGGACGGCTGCCCGAAATCACCTGTCCCGCACTGGTTATCCACGCCACCGACAGCGGTATCCCCGACCATCGGGCCAAACGTCTCGCCCAGGACCTGAGCGCGGCCACCTACGTCGAGATCGCGGGCGCTCGGCTCGCGGTGACCATGACCCACCCGGAACCGGTGAACCACGCGATCAAGCAATTCCTGCGCGGTTCCGTGACGACGGGCCACGCGCGGTGAGCGAACGCTCACCGCGCGGAGGCCGAAACCTCACGTACGGACGCTGAGAAATCACGCGCGAACGCTGATGATTTCACGCGCGGACGCTGAGACCGACCCGCTGGAATTCCTTCAGATCCGAATAACCGGCCTTGGCCATGGAACGCCGCAGACCGCCGACCAGGTTCAACGAACCGAACGGGTCGTCGGACGGGCCGAACAGGACACGCTCGAGGGTCGGGCGCACCGGCTCGCCGACGGACTCGCCACCCAGATCCCACGGATCGTCGACATGCAGCATCGAACCGCGCGGCACCGAGGGGTGCGCGGCAGCCGACGGCCAGTACCAGCCACGGCCCGGCGCCTCCACGGCCGAGGCCAGCGGCACACCGAGCATGGCGGCATCCGCGCCGCACGCGATCGTCTTGGCCAACTGCCCGGAGGTGGCGACATCGCCGTCGGCGATGACATGCACGTAGCGTCCACCGGTCTCGTCGAGATAATCCCGGCGCGCCGCGGCGGCATCGGCGATGGCGGTGGCCATCGGCACCCCGATACCGAGCACCTCGCCGGTGGTCGTCGCACCGGGATAGGAGCCGTAACCGACGATGACGCCCGCCGCACCGGTGCGCATCAGATGCAACGCGGTGCGGTGATCGCTCACGCCACCCGCGACCACCGGCACATCGAGTTCGGCGATGAAAGTCTTGAGATTGAGCGGCTCACCGTCACCGACATGTTCGGCGGAGATGATGGTGCCGTGCACGACCAACAGGTCGACACCCGCCTGCACCAGCGACGGCGTCAGCGAACGCGCGTTCTGCGGACTCACCCGCACCGCCACCGTCACCCCGGCGGCCCGCACCTCCGCGACCGCCGCCGCGAGCAGATCCGGCTGCATCGGCGCGGCATGCAACTCCTGCAACAACGCGACCGCGCGCTCGTAGCCGCCCTTGCCGACGAGTTCGAGCAACTGTTCGATCTTCGCCTCGACATCGGCGTGCCTGGCCCACAGACCCTCGCCGTTGATCACGCCGAGACCGCCGAGACGGCCCAGTTCGATCGCGAACCGCGGCGAAACCAGCGCGTCGGTCGGGTGAGAGAGGAACGGGATCTCGAAACGGTAGGCGTCGAGCTGCCAGGACAGCGACACCTGCTTCGACGAGCGGGTACGCCGCGAGGGGACGATGTCCACATCGTCCAGTTCATAGGTACGCCGGGCGGTTCGGCCCATGCCGATCTCGACCATGTCGCGCAACTGTCCTCCTGTGATTTGGCGGCCCGGGGGCCGCGGGTTCGCGGCCCCTTTTGTCTCGCGTCCGAGTGGTCGAGACTCGCGACTGCGTCGCATTGTCTCGACCACTCGGACGCGAGACGGCCGCGAACGGGGCGCTCGTAAGGCTCGCGCCGGGCGGGGTTGGGG
>NZ_JAFMPL010000157.1:0-12491 GCF_019038455.1 Nocardia noduli | reverse complement strand
GCTTTGTAGCCGACGCCCAAGTGGTCGATGTCGGGGGCGACGATCACCGTCGCGTGTGATCGGGCCGCGGTGCTGATCATGAGGGTGACGGGCATGTAGGTGTCGTGGTCGATGGTGAGGATGCGGACCAGCTGGTAGCCGCTGTCTCGGGCCAGGTGTTCGATCATGTTCTGGTCATCGAGTAGCCGGTCGGTCACGCCGAGGTGTAGCAGGCCGATTGCCCTGTCGTTCAATGATCCTCACTCTCCCCTCGACGTCGCATCGGTTGTCGAGCGGGTCAGGGGTTCGGTCGAACTCGGAGTCCTGTCGGTGATGTACCCCGGACGGCGGCGGCTACGCGGGAAGTCGGTCGGGTCACCTGCCACGACCGCCGCACGCGGCGCCGGAGGTGGACTCACATCGAGGTGATCGGATACTCCGGCCGATTCGAGAGGCGGAGCGGATCAGGTGTGGAAGACCACCTGGTCATCCGAATACGCGGCGTCGGCGACCACTCGGTGCCGTGAAAGATGCGTGAGCAGCGCCTGATTCGCTTCCCAGCCATCGGGAAACTTCACCTCGACCCCGAGGTGGACAGGTTCACCGGAGGGATGGGCGTCGAGTAGTTCCGGAATCCCGGCGCGTCCCACCACCACGCACGCGTGCCGGTGCCGGGACGTGAGGACGCAGAGACGTCCTGCCTCGAGGTGGAACGCTCCCGCGTCACGTCGGCCCGACAGGGGGTGCAGAACGAAGGTGACGTCGTATTCGCGGCCCTGGAGCCGATTCGCGGTGTCGACGGTGACGGCGGCGGCGGGCGTGTCGCGCAGCGCGGTGCGCAGGGCCTCGGCTTGGTCGCGGTGGGCCGTGCCGATGGCGACGCGGTCAGTGGTGACAGGGCGGGTCCCCTGCTCGGAGTGGGCGAGCGCACCACGGGCAAGGAGCCGGTTGGTGAGCGCGGCCAGCGCCGCGACCGCTTCGGCATCGGTGCGCAGGGTGTGGCGGGCGGGCAGTTCGTACCAGGCCCACCCGGACCGGGCGGCCTCGTCGAGGGCGTCGTCCAACGGTCCGAGCATGCCCGAGGTCGTGAATTCCATTCTCCGCGTGCCGGGTTCGGTACCCGCGCGGAAGCCGGTGAACGGGTAGAAGGCGGCCGACACGACGGGAGCGGCCGAGGCGGGCAGCCGCCAGGAAACCGGAAGGCGATGGATGGGGATGCCGGGATTGTTGGCGAGCATGACACTGACCGCGCTCATGGTCGGGTCCCACGACAAACCCTTCCACCGGTCCACCTCGACGGTGGCGAACGGGTCGAGCTGGCCCGGATCCCCGACGAACAGTCCGTGCTGGAAGCGATTCGCGATGCGCAGCAACATATCCGAGCGCATCTGATAGGCCTCGTCGATGATGGCCCACTCCCAGGTGCCGTCGTCGATGGTGGCCCATTTCGCGGCGGTGCCGATGACTATCGCACGGTCGGCGAGATCGGCGGCACGGGAGAACACCGTGACGTTGGGGTGGGCCGCGACGCGGTCGGAGGTGACGTAGGTGGTGGCCGAGAGGCGGCCGATGAGCAGCGCCGGATCGGCCTGGGCGAGGCGGTCGATGAGGTCGTCGACCTGTTCGTTGGTCTGCGCGACGATCATGCGTTGCGTGCCTTCGGAGGCCAGTTGACGGGCGGCGCGCACGACCAGGGTGGATTTGCCCGCGCCGGGCGGGGAGTCGACCACGATCGCGCGGTGCGTGGGATTCTCCAGGTCGGCGAGGATATCCGCGGTGACCTCGTCGGCGGTTTTCGTCACCACTGCTCCTCGGCGTGGTCGGGGTCGAACTCCGGCGGGGGACCGCCGTGGGTCCACGGGGTCTCCTCTGGTTCGGGCAGGGCCAGTTTGCCGCTGGAATTGTTGAGCGGGAAGCGGGTGAAACCGATCGAGTCGCCCACCTCGGGGATGCTGCCGGGTTTCGCGGTGCGACCGTTGCCCATTCCGCCGGAGAGTTCCAGAGTCAGTGTGCCGCTGTCGAAACCGAGCACCTTCGCCTTCTGGTTCGGCCGTTCGGTGCTGTGCAGGGTCTCACCGGGGGTCGGGATGAAGGGGTCGTCGGATTTGACCTCGAGCATCGGGCGCAGCAGGGCTCGTTTGCCGGAGGTGTCGCATCGGTTCGGATCGCATTCGGTGACGGTGCCGCGAAACGCGGTGCCGGAGAGTCGATGTTCGGCCATCACGCGCGGGTCGTCGTAGGCGCGCTGGGCCTGGAAGGCCTCGGCCGCTGCCTCTCGATCCAGCAACCTGCGCACCGCGGAGACGGCGGCGTCGCGGCGAGCCTGGGCGACCCCGTCGTCGATGGTGTCGGCGAAATAGGTGAACGAACCTCGGTCACGCTGCCAGCGGGTCGGTACGTTGGCGGCCTCGGGGAGTGCGGACAGCAACTCGATGCCACGCCACATCAGTTGCCATGTCGGTTCGAGTTGGCCGCGCAATGCCAGTTCGAGGCGTTGGGCCGCCACGGTTTTGGCGGTGCCGTCGATATCCTCGATCGCGTTGTCGTAAGCGTTGACCAGCGGAGCCAGTTCTTCGTTGTCGAATCCGGGGTCGGTCGCGGGTCCGGCGGGCGGGCTCAGCAGGGGATCCTCGGCGAGTGCGGCGGCCTGGGCGCCCGACATCCCGGGCGGCGGGGCGATCCAACCGAGCAGTGAGGCGAGATTGGCGTCCTCGAGCGCGGATTGCCCGGTGGCCCAGTGCATCGCGAGCACCGAGGTCATCGGCAGCAGGACCGCGGAGCCGGGACGTTCGGCCCGTTCGGCGAACCAGGTCAGCCAACGGCCGAGCAGCGGCACCTCGGCGGGGATCGGATTCGGTCCGTCGACCCTGTGGTACCGCACCGAACGTCCCAGCAGCCGAAGGAAATCCACGCCACCGGTATTGGGCACCCAGAGTTGGGCGGCGTCGAGACAGCGGCGGCCGATCACCTCGCCGGATTTGTCGGTGATGTTCTCCGCCGCGTCCAGGTACGCGGCCACATGCGGCAGTATCTGCCCGGCCAGGGCTTCGATGAAACGGAGCCGCAGCACCCGGTCGCGGGGCTGCGGCACGATCAGCACGGTCGGCTCGTCGCGGTCGGTGCCGAACATCACCGCCAACGGTGCCGCGGCTTCACCGGCCAGACGCAGGGGGATGAGCACGAACGGGCGTTGCGAGAGGTGATAGTGCCGGACCGTGGCCAGCGGCTCGGCGCGACCGGTGTGCGCGGCCCGCACCCGGGCCAGCGCGGTCAGCACACTCATCCGGCGATCTCCAGTTGCAGGCGGTGGGCGGCGCGCAGCACCCCCGCGATATCCGCGTGTTCGGGGCCGGGGGTGAAGGAGCCGTCGGCGAGGCCGAGCGCGGTCTCGACACTGTCGATACCGCCCAGGTCGTCGCAGACACCGCGGCCCAGTGCGTCGACCGAACCCGACGAGCGCGCTTCGGACCGGCACGCGAACGCCATGTCGCAGTGGGACATGCAGTCCGGGGCATACCGTGCCGGGATCGCGGCGATGGTGTCGGCCAGATCGGGACCCGGTGCGAAACTCGCTCCGGGCGGCAGTAATTCGAGTAGCTGTTCGATCGAGGTCAGCCGTGACAGCTGCCGCGAGACCACCGCCAGCTGTTTGCGCAGATCCACGAGCGCGGCGGTCGGGCGGTTCGTGAAATCCCGCGCGCACACCAGAATCGCCCGGTGCGACACCAGCTCCGGGTCCTCGCCCAGATCCTCGAACAGCTGGCGCAGCGCGAGCACATAGACCGCCGACTGTTTCGCCGCGACCGCGACCTGGGTCGGATCGGCCTGCTCGTCGATGACCGGGAAGGATTTGATCTCGATGACATGGAACAGGCCGTCCAGCTGCACCGCCACCACGTCGGGCTCCAGATACGCCGGAGCGCCGGCGATATCGAGACGCAACAGCGGGTGATCGAACAGGGTGGCGTCGTTGTCGCGGATCGCCCGGCCCAGCAGTTGGCGCGTGCGCTGGTGCCGCACGGCGTTCCCCGCGTTGTCGCCCACCGTGTTCAGATCGACGTAGCCGACCTCGGGAATCGACAGCCCCAACTTCTCGCGCAGCAACGCGAGCAATTCCGCGCATCCGTTGGCCTTCACCATCGCCTCGAAGGTGTTGCCACGGGTGATGGCGAACTGCGACTGACCGAACTGCGGCGGATGCCCCAGCTCACGCGCGATTTCGGCCTTGTCCACCGCCGCCGCGTCCAATAGGGCACGGCGCACACAGCCCGGGTTGGTGGTCAGCGCCGCGATCGTGCGGGCATTGTGCCGACACGTCGGGGCATCATCGCGCAACCGGTCCAATCGGGCCGAAAGATCGTTCATCACAACTCGTTTCCGCGCCGTCCGGCCGCACGCAGCCGAACACCGAACAGTTGCCCAGCCGCGTCGTCGAGCTGACGCGTAACCCGTTGCGCCGCCTGCTCGCGATGACCGGTGTCGTCGTCGACGTGCACCGCGAGCTCGCGCCGCGCCGCCTCCGACACCGCCGCCGGATCCAGCGAATCCGGCGACCCCGCCACTCCCGGCACCGACACCGCGAGCCGCCACAGCACCCGCTGCGCCGCGGGACCTGTCGAACCCTGGTCGATCATGTGCTCGGACAACCTGATCACCGCGGTCAGCAAATCCACGCGCGGACTGAGCGGCCCGATCATACGGCGAGGCAGTGACCAAGTGCTCACGGCCAGCAAACCACGGGCCGGTGCGATGAGATCGGTGGTGAGTGCGGCGCAGATGTAGAAGGGGCGCGCGAAGGGCGCGGCGCGGAAGGAACGTTCCTCGTCGCGGCGCAGGCTGGTCAGGCGCGCTGCCACGAGTTGGCCGGAGAAGAAGCCCTCGTGGACCGCCATCACCACCTTCGGCGACGCGGGGGCCGACAGGAGCGTCAGGGCGCGATGCACATGATCGCGGACCGCGACCACGGGAGCGCCGTCACCACCGAACGTCCCCGACGTGTCCTCCACCTCCGCCTCCTCGGTACGCACCACGGGTGTCTCACCGAGCACCGCTGTCTCCCACAGGTTCTCCACCCGCCGTAACTCCGCCCGCAACTGTCGCGCCGTGGCACGATCGCCCGCCGAGGCCGCCCGCCGAACATCCGCACGTAGTCCGGCGATCCGGTCCTCCAGCTCGACCGCTGAATCCGTCATGCGGGCAACGTACGCAGAGGTTCCAGTGAAGTCCAGCATTTACCAGTGTTCTGCGTGTCGTGAGTGGTGCCGCATTCGGCTTCTCATCGTCGCCAAGCGCGGACGAGATCTTCCGGTCCCCAGTGCGTAGCGAGATCTCCGCGGCGGTGACCAGCGGGGTGGCATCGGACATGCGCTCTCTCGTATTCGTCAGCTTCACTGAAGCTCCATCGAAGTCAATCGTGAAATTAATGATTGACAATGTTTTCGTCAGTACTCTAATGTTGCGAAGCATCAGCCGATCCGTTGCGGATCGTTCGATCGAATCCCATCGCCTTGCTTCACAGGAGGTTTCGCTATGCGTCGTCGACGTGAACAGCAGATCGGCCGCCGTCGACTCGGTGCGCGCGATCACCGGCCGTTCCGGTTCCGCGACGGCGACGACCTGCGCGAGTTGCCGCCGCTACCGCGTGGGGATTCGTGTGTCACCGGAAAGGTCCGCTACCTCGACTCGGAATCCGCCGAAATGGTGCTGTCCGGGATCGACCGCAGCGACCCTCGGCGGCGTGAGCAGCGGACATACCTGTGCCCGTCCTGCACCGGGTGGCACCTCACCAGTCAGGCATTCAAACCCGGAAGCGAGCCGTCCAACCGATGACCGAGAACCCGTCATCTGTGCGGAAATCTCATACTCCCAGCAAGATTCGAGGTCTCACCATGCGTGGATACGCGCACACCATCACGACACTGGCCATCGGCGTCGCACTCCTGTCCGGCGGCACCCAGATCGCCACCGCCGCACCGATCGGATCCGGATCGGCCGGTAGTAGTTCCGGATCCGCGGGCAGCAGTTCCGGACCGCAGCGTAGTGCCGCCGACCGCCAGTTCCTGCGGGAAAGCCACTACGACGACGAGAGCTACAGCGTCCAGGACGCCGCCATCAGACTCGCGCACAGTCAATGCGGCTACCTCGACACCTATGGCAACTCGGCCCGCAATCGCATTCATCTGGCCGAAAGTTCCAGTAGCGCGGTGCGATACCCGTACATCTTCCTTCACGCCGCGATCGCCGCCTACTGCCCGTGGCACCGGCGCTGATTTGACGCGCCCGCTCGACAGGATGCGCAGCACCCGGCGCTACGGCAACCGCCGAATCGCGGGACTTTCGCCACGCCGCCCCGTCATCGCGGGTGGCGCTCGAACCTTACGGAGACAGATCAGCCATGACCTATAACCCACCACCCCAGCCCTATCCGTTCCATTCCACCCAGCCACCGCAGCCGCCGAAGCGCAAAACCCCGGTGTGGCCGTGGATCCTGATCGGTGGTTCGATCCTCGCCTGCGGTGGATGTTTCGGCCTCGTCGGTGTGGCCGCGAACAATTCGGACGACAAATCCACCGCCACCGTCACCCTGGACTCCGCCCCGAATCCGGGAGTTACACCCGCCGCGCCGGACTATGCTCCGGCCGGCTCGGCGGTTCGGGACGGCAAATTCGAATTCGTGGTCACCCGGGTCGACGAGCCGGTCGGCGTCGTCGGGGACAATCCGTATCTGCGGTCGACGGCACAGGGGCAGTACATCCTCGTGCACGTCGGCGTCACCAATATCGGTGACAAGCCGCAGACCTACTTCGGCAGCAATCAGACGCTGATCGATGACCAGGGACGCAAATTCGAGAACGACACCAGAGCCGAAATCAACGTCAACGACCATATGTCGACGGCGATCAACCCGGGAAACTCGATCGCGGTGACCATCGTGTTCGATGTGCCGGCGGGTACGGTGCCCGCGGTGCTGGAACTGCACGATTCGATGTTCTCGGGTGGGGCGGAAGTCGCACTACGGTAGTCCGCCGAGGCATACCGCGGTTGCTCGCGTGTATCTGCCGCCCCGCCATAGGTCGTATCCGACCAGCGTGCTGCTCAACGAAAGATCCGATCCATCCATCGGCACCGTGCCGCTGGACCGACCATCTGGAGACCCATGTCCAAGCTCACCCGAATCACCGCGTCCGTCCTCGTCGCAGGTGCCGCCGCTGCTCTCGTAGGCGGTATCGGAGCTGGTTCTGCCCAAGCCGAGACCCACGTCCGCCACTACTCCGGCTACGACGCCGAGTGGGCATGTAATGCCGACAAGGCAGCCATGGGCAGTGTGCCCGGGGCGGTCGTGCTGTGCGACCGGCTCAACCGTGGCCGGTATCGACTTTCGGTCGTGCCGAATCAGGAGATTCCGTTGCATCTGCTCACTCTGATGGTGACCGGCAGCTTCGACGGAGTTTCGTAGGTATCGGTCTCTTTCAAGGGTTCGGCCGCCACGCCGCGTGCGGCGGTCGCACTCGCATCCATCTCAGGAATCGCACCGGCTATGAACAACGGGCGCTGTGTCTTCGCCCGGAATCAGGCGTCAGCGGCAGTCGCCGGGTGTCCGGCCGAAACTGAGATCGGATCTTACTAAGACTGTCTCTTGGTTCGAGAACGGTCTGTGTTGAGCCGGAATCAGCTGCCGAAGCGGGCCAGTACCGAGCTGGCTTCCTGCGAGGCGCTGCCTTCCTGGGCGAGATGGGCCATGGCCGAAGGGATTTCGCGACCGTGGTGGGCCATCGCCTGTGCGTACAAGCGACCCGCACGGTACGAGGAGCGAACCAGTGGCCCGGCCATCACCCCGGCGTAACCGATATCCTCGGCCATCTTCGAATGCTCGACGAACTCTTCCGGTTTCACCCACCGGTCCACCGGATGATGACGGGGCGAGGGCCGCAGGTACTGGGTGATGGTGAGGATGTCGCAGCCTGCTTCGTGCAGGTCGCGCATCGCCTGGGTGACCTCTTCCGGTGTCTCGCCCATGCCGAGGATGAGGTTGGATTTGGTGACCAGTCCGGCCTCGCGCGCGGCGGTGAGCACCGCGAGCGACCGTTCGTAGCGGAACGCGGGACGGATGCGCTTGAAGATGCGCGGCACGGTTTCGAGGTTGTGCGCCAACACTTCCGGGCGTGAGGAGAAGACCTCGGCGAGTTGGTCGGGGTCGGCGTTGAAGTCGGGGATGAGCAGTTCCACGCCGGTGTTCGGGTTCAAACCCTTGATGGCGCGGACGGTTTCGGCGTAGAGCCAGGCGCCGCCGTCGTCCAGGTCGTCGCGGGCGACGCCGGTGATGGTGGAGTAGCGCAGGCCCATGGCCTGGACGCTCTCGGCGACGCGGCGGGGTTCGTCGCGATCGAGGGCGGCGGGTTTGCCGGTGTCGATCTGGCAGAAGTCGCAGCGGCGGGTGCACTGTTCGCCGCCGATGAGGAAGGTGGCCTCGCGGTCTTCCCAGCATTCGAAGATATTGGGGCAGCCCGCTTCCTCGCACACGGTGTGCAGGCCCTCGCGCTTGACCAGGCCCTTGAGTTCGGTGTACTCGGGGCCCATGGTGGCGCGGGTGCGGATCCACTTGGGCTTGCGCTCGATAGGGGTCTCCGCGTTGCGCGCTTCGATCCGCAGGAGTTTGCGGCCAGCGGGGGCGTCGGCTGAGGTCACAGGGTCGACCTTACGCTTTCGGTGTCGGTCGCCGACGGGGACGTTGTGCCCGGTGCGGCAGGGGCGACGCGCGCGATGTCGTGGGCGGTCACCGGCAGTTCGCCGTTCAACGCGCGCGCGATGGCGTCGGCGACCAGCGGCTTGACCTCCGCGACGGTGACCTCGCGACCGAGTTCGCGGGTCAGGGTCGTGACGCCCGCGTCTCGAATGCCGCAGGGGACGATCGCCTGGAAGCCGTCCATGGCGGAATTGCAGTTCAGGGAGATGCCGTGCAGGGCGACGCCGCGTTGCACGCGCACGCCGATCGCGGCGATCTTGCGTTCGGCCAGCAGGTCGGTGGCGGGCAGCCACACGCCGGAGCGGCCTTCGATGCGGCCGCAGGTGATGCCGAAGCCGGTGACGACCGAGATCAGCGCTTCTTCCAGGCGGCGCACGTAGGCGACGACGTCGACCGGTGCGGCCAGGCGCACGATCGGGTAGCCGACGAGCTGGCCGGGGCCGTGCCAGGTGATCTTGCCGCCGCGGTCGACCTCGACGACCGGACTGCCGTCGATCGGCAGGTCCTCGGTCTCGGTGCGGCGGCCCGCGGTGTAGACCGACGGGTGCTCCAGGAGCAGGAGGTGGTCCGCTCCGATGCCGTCGGCGCGTTCGGCGGCGTATTCGCGCTGTAGATCCCAGGCCGAGTGGTAGTCGATGAGTCCGAGGTCCTCGATCACGATCGGGGTGGTATCGAATCGAGCGGACCGCACGGTGCGCGTGTCGTTCACCCCGTTGACGTTACGCCCAGGCGGATCGACGGCGGAATGGACGTGGTGTGGGTAATGCCACAGGGTTGCGGGTGCGCGCGGCGGTGATCAACCCCAGAAGATCGGGTCGGATCGTTGGTCGAGATATTCGAGCAGGTCGTGGATGTGGGGGCTGGGTTCCAGGTAGCGGTAGCGGTGGAATTTCAGGTTCCGGTCGCGCCAGTACAGCGTCCACAGGCCGGTGGTCTTGGTGAAGTGCAGCCGTGCGATCGGGAACCGTGTCCATTCCGGGCCGAAATCCTCGCGCCAGGGCGGCCTGCATTCGCAGATCGTCAGATGACGTGCGGCGACATCGCATTCGACGCGGATCTCGTCGCGCACGTGCTCGGGGACCTGGTTCGCGGCCCAGCGTTGCGCGCGGGCCACATCCAGTTCGGGTAGTCCTCGGGTAGCCATGAGGATCATGATCGCAACCTGTCCGCGAGGGTGCCAGCCGCGGCCCGACACCCCGCGCGGACAGCCCCGATGGGGAGTAGCCCCGGAGGCGGGATCTAGCGAGGGTCCACGGGCAGGGTCAATTGCATCAGGGTGAGATCCATCCAGCGATCGAATTTGTATCCCACCTCGGGCAACCGGCCGACGATGACGAAACCGAAGCGTTCGTGCAGGACGACCGACGGCTCGTTACTCGATTCGATGGCCGCGATCATCGCGTGCACGCGCCCGGAGGACGACGCGCGGGAGATCAATTCGGCGAGCAGCGCGGTGGCGAGGCCGCGCCGGTGGAACCGCTCATCGATGTACACCGAATTCTCCACGGAGAAGCGGTATCCGACCTTGGGGCGCCACTGGCCGTAGCTGGCGTAACCGGCGACTTCGCCGTCGACCTCGGCGACCAGAACCGGCATCCCCGCCGCGCGGCGATCCCCGAACCAGTTCTCGCGTTCCTCGATCTCGACCTGGTCGATATCCCAGATCGCGGTGGAGGTGGCGATATTCGCGTTGTGGATGACGAGGATGGCGGGCAGATCCGCGTGCCCGGCATCCCTGATCACGTGGGGATCGTCGTCGGTCACCGGTCGTCTCCGCCGCGGCCGATCACCGACGCGAGCGCCGCGCCGATGGTCGGGTGACGGAAGGTGTATCCGGCTTCCTCCAGCGCCGTCGGGATGGCGCGCGGGCCGCTGAGCACGGCCTCGTCGGCGAATTCGCCGACGACGGCGCGCAGCGCGAAGGCGGGTACCACGAGCGGGGTCGGGCGGTGCAGGGCCTTGCCGAGGGCACGGTTGAATTCGGCGTTGGTGACCGGGGCCGGGCCGACCGAATTGACGGGGCCGCTGACGGACTCGTTGGTGAGGGCGAAGACGATGGCGCCGATCTCGTCGTCGAGGGAGATCCACGGCGCGTACTGGCGTCCGCTGCCCAGTCGGCCGCCCAGGCCGAGGGAATACAGCGGGCGCAGGGCGTCGAGCATCCCGCCGTTCCTGGACAGCACGACGGCACTGCGCAACAGCACCGTGCGCACGCCCGCGGCGACGGCGGGTTTGGTCGCGGCTTCCCAGTCGCGGCATAGCGTGGCGAGGAAACTCGTTCCGGCGGGGGAGGTCTCGTCGACGACGCGGTCGCCGGTGTCGCCGCCGTAATAGTGCACGCCGCTGGCGTTGACCAGGACGGGCACGCCCGCGTCGGCGACCTTGTCGGCGAGGACGTCGGTCGGGGTGATGCGGCTGTCGCGCAGTTCCTGTTTGTAGTGGCCGTTCCAGCGACGGCGGCCGATGCTCGCGCCGCAGAGGTTGACGACGGCGTCGGCGTCGCGCAGGGCCCGCCCGTCCAGTTCGGCACGGGCGGGATCCCACACGAATTCGTCGGGTGCGGCGGCGCGGCGACGCACCAGACGAGCCACCTCGTGCCCGTCGCGGCGCAGTGCCGCGACGAGCGCCGTCCCGATCAGCCCGGATGAACCGGCGATCACGACTTTCATGGGTGACAGACGACCTTCCCGAACTACAGGCCGAGATCCGCTTCGAACGCCGCTTCCTCGAGTCGATGCCGGATGGTGGTCAGGAAGCGACCGGCATCCGCACCGTCGATGAGGCGGTGATCGTAGGTGAGCGGCAGGTAGCACATCGACCGGACGCCGATGGATTCGTTGCCGGTCTCGTCGGTCACGACCACCGGGCGCTTGACGATCGCGCCGGTCCCGAGCATGCCCACCTGCGGCGGGAGCAGGATCGGGGTGTCGAACAGCGCGCCCTGGCTGCCGATATTGGTGACGGTGAAGGTGCCGCCGGCCAACTCGTCCGGCTTGAGTCCGCCGTTGCGGGCCCGGTCGGCGATATCGGCGATGGCACGCGCCAAGCCGGCCAGCGACAGGTCACTGGCGTTGTGGATCACCGGGGAGAGCAGACCCTGCTCGGTGTCCACGGCGATGCCGAGGTGCACCGACGCGTGGTAGGTGATCTCCTTGCTCGCCTCGTCGTAGCTGGCGTTGACGTTCGGGTGCACCCCGAGCGCCTCGACCACGGCCTTGGCGAAGAACGGCAGGAACGTCAGGTTGACGCCCTCGCGGCTCTTGAAACCGGCCTTGGCCTGGCTGCGCAGCGACGCGATCTTGGTGACGTCGGCCTCGTGCACCTGGGTGAGCTGCGCGGTGGTTTGCAGCGATTCCCTGGTCTTGGTGGCCGTGATCTGCCGGATGCGGCTGGCCTTCTGCACGGTGCCGCGCAGATGCGCCAACTTGGGCGACGGCGCGGCAGCGGCGGCGGGAGCCTTCGCCGCGGGTGCGGCGGCCGGAGCCGGGGCGGGCTCCGGGGCCTTCTTGGCCTCGGCGGCGGCGATGACATCCTGCTTGCGGATGCGTCCGCCGACGCCGGAACCACTGAGCGCACCAAGGTCGACGCCGTTCTCCTCGGCCAGTTTCCTGACCAGCGGGGTGACGTACGGGGTCGCGCCGTTACCGGAGGAATCCGCGGTGGCGGTGGCCACGGGGGCCTTGGCCGGAACGGGAGCCGGGGCCGGAGCCTTGGCGGGTGCAGGTGCCGGTGCGGGAGCCGGTTTCGGCGCGGCCGCAGCGGGCTCCGG
>NZ_JAFMPL010000156.1:0-12559 GCF_019038455.1 Nocardia noduli | reverse complement strand
CCTCCTGTGTGGGCGGAGGCGCTTGCTGTGTCGGCGGCGCGGGTGGCGGAGGAGGCGGTTCCTGCCGAGTCGGTGCGGGCGCCTCTTGTGTCGGCGGATCGACGGGTGGTTCTGGTGTGGGCTGCGGTAGTGGCGCTTCCTGGGTGGGCGGTGCGGCGGGTGGTTCTTGTGTGGGTGGCGCTTCCCGCGTAGGCGGGGCGGCAGGCGGGTCCTGCGTCGGAGGGGCGACGGGTGGATCCTGTGACGGAGGCGCTTCCTGCGTAGGCGGCACGACCGGCGCTTCCGCCGTGGGCGGAGCAGCCGGTGGTTCCTGGGTGGGCGAGGGCGCTTCCTGCGTGGGCGACGGCGTTTCCTGAGTAGGCGGAGCGACCGGCGGAGTCTCCGGGGCAGGCGCTTGCGACGTCGATGGCGGCACCTCCGACGTCGGCGGCGGAACATCGGTGGTCGGCGGAACCTCCGATGTCGGCGGCGCGCCCGGCACACTCGTCGGCGGTGTCGTCGGCTCCGGATCCGGCGCGGTCCCCGGCCCCGGCGTCGGCGCGGTCTCCGGCGACCGGGACTCCGGACCGGACGATTCCGGACCGGACGACTCCGGCGCGGGATCCCCCGGCGTCACGGGCCCCTCGCCCCGCGGAACCTTCTGCGGTGGAACATCATCGGGGTCGACCGGCACCTGCGGCGGATCGACCCGATACTGGGGCGCACCCGGCGATTGCGCCTGCTCGCCGGGTAACAACGGCGCGGCGGGCAGTGCGGGCACACCGGTCCCCGCGGTGCTGTAGGCGGGTTTGTAGATCATGTTCATCGCCATGACGGCTTCTTGCCGCAAGGCCTCCTGGGCGGCCTGCGCGTCGATGACGTGCGCGGCTTCCAGCAGGCGGGCGATGGCGCCGATCGGCCCGCTGCCACCGGGCGGAACGACGGCGAGTTTCACGGCTTCGGCCGCCGCCGCGACCGCGCCGAGCCTGGCGCCGACCTGCCCCATGACGGCGGTCAGCTCGTCGACCGACGCGGCGAAACTACGGGTGCTCGCGTAGGCGGCCTCGGCGGCCGTGCCTTCCCACGCCATCGCGTTCATCACCCGGTCGGCGCTGCCGCGGGTGAGCGGGAACGAGGTGGCGAGCGTGCCTGCCGCCTCCAGCCAGGTGCCCGAGGCGCGCAGGATCGCGGCGGCGTCGATCTCGCGGGTCGCGGCGTAGATCTGCTCGTGCGCCATGGACTCGAAATGTTCCATCGAGTTGATGTAGGTGGGGTCGTTCCCGCTCATGACCGGGCCTCCCGTGTCCTCGCCCGCGCGTTCACGGCGACACCTGTGCGCCGACGGCCCGCAGGGCGGCGGCGTTCGCGGCGTCGGCCTCGTCGTAGAGACCGGCGCTGATCAGGAAGGCCTCTTTCATGCGGTAGGCGGCCTCGATGTAGTGGTCGAGCAGTGCCGCCGCGTCGCGGGCCTTGTTCCCGAATCCGGCCTGTAGCTCCCGGGCCGAGACGAAACCGCCGAAGCCTGCGGTATCGGCGACCGATTCCAGGCGCAGGCGCAGTTGGATCAGCCGGTCGGCCTGATGCTCGTACATCTCGGCGCAGCGGCGCGCGGCGTCCGGATCGAAGGCGACCGTGCCCGCTTGCGCGTTCTGTTTGAACCGTGCGATATCGGCACGGCTTGTCTCGATCGTCATGCGCACACCCCCGGGGATCGGTCGGTCCGACCCAGACTAACCGGAAGGTGTACGCGCGGTCAGCAATAGCGCCGCTCCGGTGGTGGTCAGCGTGCTTGTGCGGGAATGCGTTTCTGCAATTGCGCGCCGATCTGCTCGCTCGAGGCGGGCACGACGTGCACCATATCGCCCGCTTTGATCAGATAGCGCCCGTCGCCCGCCACATCGATCCAGGTGTAGTGGATCGGCGGTGCGGGGTCGGTCCGGTCGAGCCGGGCCTCGACGCGGATATGTCCTTCCGCGGTATGGGGTTTCAGCAGTAGCCGACGGATGGGCGTGACGGCGGGTCTCGGCGCGACGGCCTCGCTGTCGCGTACCGCCGCGGTCTCGGCGGTACGGGCGGGCTGTCTGCCCGCGGGCGCTCTGGGCAGCAGGGTCGCGATGCGCGCGCCGAGTTTGTTGCTGTGTCCGATCGATATGCGCACGGTGCCACCGAAATCCGGCCGGGAGCCGGGCTCCTGGACGGCGAGCACCGCGCGGTCGAACACGGCGCAGGCGAGCAGGCGGATCTCACTGCCCGGCGTGTGCGCACCGCCGATGGCGACGATCCGGGTCTGCGGGGCGGTGAGGATGCGCAAGCACGCGGTGAGATCGGGATCGCCGCCGCGCGGTAGTCGTTCTGCGAGTCGCATGCGCAACTTCTCGGCCGCCTCTTCGGTGCGCGGTGACTCTAGAATGCGAAGTGGGTACGGATGTCGATCCAACTCGGTTTCGCGCCAGACATGGGCGAACTCGTCCGGAGTGAACGTCCAACCCACGTCAGATCACATCCTCACCGTGCCCACCGAGACGGCACGAGCATATCGGGTCTCGGGGGGCGCTCGGTGAAAGTTGTGAACGCACTGCGGGGATCGAGGCTAACGCCACGGTCGAATATCGGATATATCCAACGACCCCCGGTTCCCGTTCGGACCGGAACGGGCCAGGACGCCGTGTCCGGCCCGTAATCGGGGATGATGGGAGTTAAGCCGTGCAGGTACTCGGTCCATGTTCCGAAGCGGCGCTTGTCGACGCGCTCGCGGGCGGTAAGGCCCGCGGGCTGCACGGTGTGCGCGAGGGCGGGTTCCGTGTCCCGGAATGGGTCGCGCTCGGCACCGACGTCTTCGAGCGATTCGCCGCCGACGGCGGACTGTCCGAGAAGGTGGCCGCCTTCGCCGCCGCCGAGGATTCCGAAGCCGCCATCGCCCTCGGCGAGACCGTCCGCGCCGGTATCGCCGCCGCGCCGATCCAGGATCCGGTCCTGACCCTGATCCTCGACGCGGGAGCGCGGTTCGACGGCCCCCTCGCGGTCCGGTCCTCGGTACACGCCGAGGACGGCGCCGATCACTCCTACGCGGGTCAGTTCGATTCGTACCTGAATGTGCGCGGTGTCGACGCCGTCGTCGACCGGGTCCGCGACTGCTGGGCCTCGGCCTTCTCCGAGCGGGCGATCCGCTACGCCTTCGCGCGGGACCTGCCGCCCGCGAGCGGCCCGGCGGTGGTACTGCAACGGCTGGTGACGGCGCGGGCGAGCGGGGTGGTGTTCACCGCGAATCCGACGACGGGCGCGCTCGGCGAATTGGTGATCAGCGCGGTCTACGGTCTCGGCGAGGGGTTGGTGTCGGGCGCGGTCGACGCGGATTCGATCGTCGTGGACAAAGCCACCGGAGTCGTGCTCGACACCGTGCTCGGGGACAAGGATCGCCGTTACGCCCCCGCGGGCGAGCAGGGCTGCGAGATACGCGAGGTGGACGCGGCCGATCGCGAACGCGCGGTGCTCTCGGCCGACGAGATCGCCGAACTGACCGCTCTCGGCCGCACGGTGGAGAAGGAACGCGGCACCCCGCAGGACATCGAATGGGCGATCGACGACACCGGGATCTGGCTGCTACAGGCGCGCCCGATCACCACCGTCGGCGCCGCATCCGGGGCGGGGCGCGCGGCCGAACTGCGCGGCGCGGGTGAAGCGGTCCCCGACGGTGAGACGCGAATCTGGGACAACTCCAACATCATCGAGAGTTTCAGCGGTATCACCTCGCCGCTCACCTACACCACCGCGGCCGATATCTACGGCCGCGTCTACCGCGGCTACGCGAAATCCCTGCGGGTACCGCCCGCGCAACTGCGCCAGACCGACACGTGGACCCCGGTGCTGCTCGGCTACTTCCACGGGCGCGTCTACTACAACCTGCTGCACTGGTATCGGATGGTCGGTATCGCACCCGGTTATCCCCTGAACCGCAAGGTGCTCGAGGCCGCGCTCGGTGTCGACGAGCCGCTGGCGGACGATATCGCGAAAACGCTGCGTCCCTTCACCTTCGGCAATCCGCTCGCGCGACTACGCTCGCGCGCGGTGACCACGGTGACCTACCTGCGACAGCTCTTCGGCATCGACGCCATGGTGGAAGAGTTCACCGACGAGTTCTACCGCGTCTACGACGAGTACGACGCCATGGACTACCGGACGCTGACCGGCGAACAGGCCTACACCGCCTATCGCGCGGTGGACCGCGATCTGGTCGAACGCTGGGGGCCGCTGATGGTGCTCGACGCCATCCTGCTGACCTGTACCGGGTTGATGTATCTGCTGACCAAACTGTTCATGCCCAAGGCCCCGGAATGGTTCCTGTACTCGGTCGTCGGACCGGGCGCCGATGTCGAATCGGCCGAACCGGCGCGCGCGATGACCGACCTGGCACGTCTGGTGCGCGCCGACCCCGAGGCGACGGCGCTGGTGAACACCACCCCGGCCGATCTCGTCTATCCGGCACTGCGGGAGTCGGGCCGGGCGGATCTGCTCGCCGCGATCGAGGACTACCTGGATCGGTACGGATATCGCAGCCTGGACGAACTGAAACTGGAGACACCGGATCTCCGCGAGGATCCGTCGAGTCTGTTCGTCATGTTGCGCAGCGCGCTGGGGCGGGTCGCCGAAGCCACCGAAGCCACCGCGCCCGCGAATCGCGAAAAGGAGGCGGACGTCTACCTCGACGCGCACCTGGGCGGGGTGCGGCGCAGGATCTACGAACGCTTGCGCGCCAAGACATCCCGGTGCGCCGCGCATCGCGAGCGGCTGCGTTTCTGCCGTACCAGGGCGTTCGGCACGGTCAAACGGATGATCCGGGTGATGGGTCGTGATCTGGTCGCGCGCGGCGTCATCGATGATTTCGCCGACGTGTTCTACCTGACCAACAGCGAGCTGCGCGGGTGCTACGACGGCGCGGATTCCGAGGCGCTGCGCGGCCTGGTCGGCGCGCGCAAGGCGCAGCGCGCCCGCGACGCCGATCTGGTCGCGCCCCCGCGGTTCCGGACCGTCGGCGTCGACTTCGGCCGCGCGGCGATGGCCGAGCAGGGCTGGGTGCCCGTCACCGACACCCCGGCCGCGACCGTCGGCACGGTGCTGGCCGGTACCCCGTCGGCGTCGGGGGTGGTCGAGGGCGAGGCGGTGATCGTCGACGAGCCGCGTGACGTCGCGGGCGGCATCCTGGTGGCCTACCGGACCGATCCCGGGTGGGTCGCCGCGCTGCCCTCGGCGTCGGCCCTGGTGATCGAGCGGGGCAGCCCGCTGACGCATGTGGCGATCGTGGCGCGTGAGCTGGGAGTGCCGACGGTGGTTCAGATCAAGGACGTCACGAAAAAGATACGGACCAGTATGCGAATTCGGGTCGACGGGACCAACGGAACGGTTACTGTGCTGTCCGAAGGAGACCGGCGCGATGATTCCTGACAGCGATTTTTCTGCTGAAGATATTGCGGTAGTGCGGGATTGGCTATCGAACCCCGCACACGACGCGGGTATCCACCTGGCCGACGAGGCGGACGGGTGGGAACTGCGCACCTATGCCGAACTCGCGGAACAGACCTGGTCCGTCGCGGCGCTCATGCGCTCGGCCGGACTCGGCAGCGGTGACGGAGCCTGCGTCATCATGCCGACGGGATTCCCCTGTCTCGCGGCCTTCTACGCGGTGTGGGCGTGCGGTGGCGTGTTCACTCCCGTCGCGCCGCCGATGTTCGGCGACCTCGCGCAGATCATCGCGCATATCGCGGGCATCATCACCTCGGCCCAGCCGCGTCTGGTGGTGACCTCGCCGGAATTCGAATCGTTCGTGCGCGAGGCCGTGACGCAGGCCGGGCGCACCGACGAACCGCTGGTGATCGACGCGAAGGCTTTGCCGCCCGCGCCGGAACACCGTGAATTCGGCGAGCCGGACGAATGCGCGCTGTTGCAGTTCACCTCCGGATCCACCGGGACGCCGCGCGGTGTGCGGGTGAGCTGGCGGAATCTGGCGAACAATATCGCGATGATCTCGGGCCTGATCGACTGGCGGCCCGGCGAGGCCATGGTGTCGTGGCTGCCGCTGTATCACGATATGGGCCTGGTCGGCGCGTTCCTCACCACGGTGACCAACCAGGGCGATCTCTACCTGATGCGCCCCGACCAGTTCGTCCGCGATCCGGCCCGCTGGCTGCGCGCGATGTCGCGCGCCCAGCATTCGCCCTCGCCGTCGTTCGCCCTCGGCTACGTCGCGCATCGGGTGCGTCCGGAGGAGATCGCGGACCTCGACCTGTCCGGGTGGCGCACCCTCGCGGTCGGCTCGGAACCGGTCGAGGTGGCCGATCTGCAATCCTTCGCCGAGCTGACCCGCCCGCTCGGCTTCTCCACCTCCGCCTACACCCTCGCCTACGGGTTGGCGGAGGCGACGCTCATGGTGACTTCGTCGCAGCGCGGTCAGCCGATCACCGCGCTGCGCATCGACAACCCCAATCTGCGTTTCGGGCGTCCCGTCCCGGTCCTCGAACACGCCCCGCTCGATGACGCGCACCGGGTGGAAGGCGCGGGCTGGATCACCGGACTGGGCTACTCGACCCTGGAATCGACGGTGACCGTCGTCGACGAGGAAGGCCGCCCCCTGCCGGACGGCACCCTCGGCGAGCTGGTCGTGACCGGTGAATCCGTGGCGATGGGCTATTCCGGTGCGCCGAGCGCTGGGTCGTCCACCCGTATCTCCGAGGGCTCCCTCTTCTCCGGTGACGCCGGATTCCGCTATCGCGGCGAGGTTTTCGTGCTCGGCCGGATGGGGTCGAGTCTCAAGGTGCGCGGCCGTTCGGTCTTCATGGAGGACATCGAATCCCGCGTCGCCCAGGAAACCGGAATCACCAAGGGCAAACTCGCCGCCGTCGCCATCACCGATGCCGGGGCCCAGGGCGTCGCGCTGTTCGCGGAGGCCGCCGCCGGCGACTGGATCGCCGAGGCGCGCAAGGTGATTCGTGGCGAACTCGGTCCGGCGCAGACCGTCGAGATCGTCACCGGACCACGCGGCACCATCCGCCGGACCTCCAGCGGCAAACCGCGCCGACGGCATATGTGGCAGGTGTATCGCGACGGCGGTCTCGACGGCGTGGTCGTGCATCGCTCCGACGACCACGCACTCGACCGCGCCGACGCCGCGCCACGCCCGGCGCTGCCCGTCGAACGCGTCACGCGACTACTCGACAAGGCGCTGGAAAGCGTCGCCGTCCCGCCGGATTCGGCTGTCGTGTTCGAGGGATCGCTCGCCGAAGGATTCGGCAACGAGGGCTCCGACGTGGATTTCCTCGCCGTCGTCCCCGGCGACGAGGAGATGCCGACCCTGCCGACGGTGCTGTTCATCGACGGACGCCGGGTGGAGGTGCGCACCCGTTCGCAGGCGCAACTGCGGCGCCAGTTCGAGCAGGTGGCGCGGCGCCCCGACGAAGATCTGCTCAACCGCTGCCAGCGATTCCTGCGCGCCACGGTGATCCGACCAGGCACGGTGGATCTGGACGCGCTGCGCGCGATCACCCCCTACCCGGAATTCACCACCCTGATCGCCGACTGGTGGTCCGCCCGTGCCGTGCAGGCGCTGCGTTTCGCGGTGGCGCTGCGCGCGTTCGGGGCGGAGGCCGAGGCGGCCGAATGGGCACGCGACGGCCTGACCCAGGCCGTCAAGGGCTGGGCCGCGGGCCGGGGCGAGACCTACCTCGAGACCAAATGGCTTCCGCGGCAACTCGATCGGATCGGCGCGCATCCGATCGTCGACCGCTACCGCGCGCTCGTCGACCCGGCACGAGACTGGGATCAGGTGTGGGAACTCGCGACCGATCTCGGCGTGGAAGGCGTCGCGGACGACCCGCACCGGGTGATCTTCGCCCGCAGGCCCGGGGTGACCACGTGGTCGATCGGCGGCCGCGTGCACGTCCTGCGTGACGATCACGAGGTCTTCGCGCTCTCCGACGCCGCCGCGCGGGCCTGGCGTTCGGTGGTGTTCCGGCATTCGGTGCGCGATATCCTCGCCCGCCACCCCGCGATCGGCGCGGAACTCGCCGAATTCGTGCGACTCGGATTCGTCGGTCTCGAATGGCGGCGCGGCGGCCCCGTCGAACCCGCCCTGGCGATGTGCAAGACCACGCGCCCCTACACCCCCGTGCCGACCGTGCACGCCCCGATACTCGGGCTCACCGGCGCGGCCCGCGACGACAGCGTGATCGCCACCCTCGCGCCGCTGCCCGCCCCGCGATTCACCGAATGCGCGCTGAACCTGGTGTGGTCCAACGTGGTCCTGGAGAACGCGCGCGAGGATCTGGCCGGCGCGGTGAAGGACGCGCAGGGCGCGGTCGCCGATATCGCGGCCCATCGGCTCGTCGCCATGGGTGTGCGAGTGCTGTTGTCCGCCTACGGTATCCACCCGCTGCCCGCCGATGTGGCGCCGGTCGAGACGGTGCGCGCGATGCTGCCCGCCCACGACCCGCGTCGCGAGGAGATCCTGGCCGGGCTCGACGCCGCGCGTGGGGTGCGGTTCTCCGAACTCATCGACGTCGGTGACGACACCGTCGCCGGTCTGGCGATCCTCGACGATTTCGTCGCCGGGGTGCGCCGGGTCGCGGGCGGCTCGGACCCCGACGCCGGATTCCCGGCCTCGTTCGACTCCCGCGAGCAGTGGCAGCGCACGCTCGCCATCGGCTACGACTGGCTGCGCGTCGCCGGTTACCTGAACACCGATCTACCGTTGGACGAAGCCCGCGACCTGCTCACCACGGGCGGGCAGCAGCCGCATCTCAGGGAAGGCGAGGCCATATGACCGTGCCCGGAACCCCGGCCACCACGACCGCGGCGCAGGTCCGCCGCATCGTCGCGGCGATGGCCCCGGAGCCGCGGGCCGATCTCGCCGACGAACAGCGCCTGATCGAGGATCTCGGGTACGAATCACTGCGGCTGATGGAACTGACCGTGGTGCTGGAGCGTACCTTCGGCCTGCCGCGATACCGGCCCGAGGAATTGATCGGCGTCAGGCGGGTCGGCGAGGTCGTCACCCTGGTGACCGACAGCCTGTCCGCGCAGGTGCGCCCGTGAGCGGGCGCGATACCGTCCTCGTCACGGGCGCGACCGGTCTGGTCGGTGCCGAGGTGGTCGCCCGCCTGGCCGCCGCGGGCCGTCCGGTCGCGGCGGTGCTGCACAGCAATTCCGAGATCGTCCGCAACGACGGCACGATCCTGGAGGCGGGCACCGCGGTGGCCGGTGACATCCGAGCCCCCGGATTCGGGATGTCGTCGCGCGACACCGAGGATCTCGCCGAGCGCGTCGGCATCATCGTGCACTCGGCGGCGACCACCGCGTTCGACGCGCCGCCCAGCTCCTACGAGGAACTCAACGTGCGCGGCACCGCGCATGCCATCGAACTGGCCACCGCGTGGGACGTGCCGCTCGTCCACGTCAGCACCGCCTACGTCTGCGGAATGCGCGGCGGCACGGTCACAGAGGACGCGCCCGAGGCGGGCGGGTCCTTCGGAAACCGGTACGAGGAGAGCAAGTTCCGCGCCGAGGAGTTGGTGCGCGCGGCGGGCGGACGTGGACTCGACTGGGCGATCGTGCGACCGGGCATCGTCACCGGTGACGCCACCACGGGCGCCATCCGCGAATACAAGAATCTCTACACCGTCGTGAAACTCATGGTCGAAGGCAAATTGCGGACGTTACCCGGCCGCTACGACGCGACCCTGTCGCTGGCGCCGGTCGATCACGTCGCCGATGTGATCGCCGCCGCGGTACTGGATTTCGAATCCGCGGTCGGCCGCACCATGCACGCCGTCGGCGCGGACACGCTCTCACTGCGCGAAATCTCCGACGTACTCGCGGAATACCCTTCCTTCGACGTGGCGACCTTCGTCCCGTCGGCGACCTTCGACGAGGCCGATCTCGATCCGATCGAACGCGAGTACTACCGCCGCATCGGTTCGCTCTACACCAGCTATTTCACGCGGCGCCTGAACTTCGACACCTCCCGCGCGCGCATCATGCTCGGCAGGCCGTCACCGCCCACCGGCAAGGAGTATCTGCGGCTGCTGCTCGACTACTGCCTGGAAACCGGCTATCTGGGGATGCCGCTGCCTACCATCGAAGATGTGCTGGCAGCCAACGACTTCGGCGGTGCCGCGTGACGCCGGGGGCGCTGCGGGCGGTGCTGTCGCGGCTCACGCCGTCACCGGACAAGGTCGAGGCCTATGTCGGTGACACCTACGTCCTGGAATCGGTCGAGCATCTGAGCAGACTCGGCATCGACCCCGCGGCCTTCTCCCGACGGCATTCGCTGCTGCTGCTCAAACCCGACGCGATCGTCGCCCGTGCCGTCGAACCGACGCTGGAGTGGCTGAGCGCCAACGGATTCGGGGTCGTCGCGGCATATCGTGTTCCGGTCGACCGGCATCTGGCCCGCGCCCTGTGGTACTTCGCGTGGAATATCGCGTCACCGGAACGCCGCCGCCTGGCCGATCTGCTGGTCGACATCTCCGACGCGCTGGTACTCGTCGTATCCGGCGCCGACGGTGAACTGCCGCTGCCGGTGCGCCTCACCGAGGCCAAGGGCGCGACCGATCCGCGCAAACGTCGCCCCGGTGAACTCCGGCACCTGCTCGGACTGCACAACTACCTGCTGAATCTGGTGCATTCCCCCGACGATCCCGCCGACGTCCTGCGCGAACTCGCCATCTACTTCGACGAGCCGACCCGCGCCGAACTGCTGACGGGGCTCGGCACCGACGGCGATACCCACGCCGAGGCGAGACGGATCGCGGCCGAGCTGTACGCGGCCACCCCCTCGGGAAGTTTCGACCGGTCGTCGGCGCTGGCGCGGATCGCACGCGATCTCGGCGTCGAGGAACCGAGCGCCGACGAGGACTGCGCGCGGCTGCTGTATTCCGCGTGGGACGCGGGCGCCGACCTCGATCCGTGGTCGGTGATCGTGCTCGGCTCCTACGTGCTGCCCATGCGGTCGGGAGCGCAGTCGCAGACCCTGCGGCCGGTGGCCGCGAACGACTGGTTGGAGGCTCGACCATGACGTACACCGCTGCCGTCGCGGCAACCCATGACCGCACCATCTCGCGGGTGCTCGCGCACCGCTGCGCGGTCGCCGAGGTGTTCGTCACCTCGATGCACGCCGTCGCCGACGACGAATTCGTGGTGGGCGCCCAACTGCCCAGAATGCACGCCTATTACGGCGATCATTCCGGCGCGCTCGCCCTGCGTCACGATCCGCTGCTGGTGATGGAGGCGGCGAGGCAGGCCGCCATCGCGCTCACGCACGAGTACTACGGTGTGCCGACCGAGGCGGCGTTCCTGGTGCGCACCTTCAACGCGACCGGGTCCGACACCGCCGCGTGGGAGGTCGGCATCGCGCCCGCCGACCTGGTGATGACGGTGCGGGTCCCACGCAAACACCGTCGCGGCGAGGTACTGCACGGCCTCGACATGGTGCTCGATATCGCCTGCGGTGACACACCGATGGCGACCGTCGACGGATCCTTCTCCTGGACCACCGCGAACCACTGGGCGGCCCTGCGCACCGGGTTCCGGGACAGTCTCGGCCTGGGACCGTTCGTCGGCGCGTCGGCACTGGGGGAGCGCGCCCCCGCCGCCCTGGTGGGCCGCGAGAACTGGCGCAATGTCGTCATCGGCCCGCCGGAGATCGACGGCGACCGGGCGATCGCCCAGGTGGTCGCCGACCTCGCCCATCCGTTCCTGTTCGACCATCAGCTCGACCACGTGCCGGGCAGCCTGCTCATCGAGGCCGCGAGGCAGACCGCGCTCAGCATGGTGCTCGAGGAAACGCCGAAGCTGGTCTGCGTGGCGAGCGCGTTCGACCAGTTCGTCGAACTGGACCGGCCCGTGCACTGCCACGCCGAGATCACCGACTCCGGGGTGGAAGCGACCGTGGTGCGGTGCGAGATCCGCCAGGCCGCGACGGTGGCGGCCCGCATCGATCTCGAATTCGCCGAGGAAGAACTCGTGCCCGACGAGGCGGGCGGATGAACGGTCTCGAACTGCTGACCACCACCAGGGCATTCCGGCGCAGGCTCGACCTGACCCGTCCGGTGGATCGCCGGGATCTGCTGGCCTGCCTCGATATCGCGGTGCACGCGCCCAGCGGCACCAACCGCCAGCCGTGGCGTTTCGTGGTGGTTCAGGATCCCGCCGTCAAACAGCAGATCGCCGAGTACTACCGAAAAGGTTTCGCCGCATACCTTTCCGCCCGCACACCCCGCCCCGACCAGCTGGCCGACCTGGCCTCCGGCAGCTATCTGGCCGACCACCTGCACGAGGTGCCCGCGCTGGTCGTGGTCTGCTCACTCGGCCGCCCACCCACCGACCCGTCCACGCTGCGCGGCGCGAGCTACTACGGGTCGATCTACCCGGCGGTGTGGAATCTGCTGCTCGCCCTGCACGAACGCGGCCTCGGCGCGACGATGACCACCGCGCACCTGGCCTACGAACGCGAGATCGCCGACCTGCTCGCCATTCCGTTCGACGAGGTCGCCCAGGTCGCGATGCTCCCGGTCGCCCATCTGCGCCCCGGCCC
>NZ_JAFMPL010000155.1:0-12884 GCF_019038455.1 Nocardia noduli | reverse complement strand
GGCTGCGGTGGTGGAGGCGGTGGCTGCGGTGGCGGGGGTGGCTGAACCGGCCGATCCTCGGACCGACCCATCGATTCCGTTGCGTAGTGCGCCTCGGACGCGATATCCGGGGTGCGGCGGCTCGAGCGGTCGCTCGGGAGATGTCGCGGCCGCGGCCGAACACCACTCGGTGACGAAATCCGCGCGGACCGAGATCCGCGTGAGCGAACGGGGAGGAACCGATGATCGCATTCGGAGTGGCGGCGATATTGTTCGTCGGCCTGCTGGTGGTCTGGTCGAACACCTGGCTCGGTATCGGGCTGATCGTCCTGGCGATCGGCATCGTTTACGTGGCCTCGGTCCGGCAGAACCGGAATCCACGGCGCAATCGCAGGCGCTGGGCCGCCGCGAGCGGTGGCGCCGAGGCCGGGAGCTGGGACAGCGGCAGTAGCTGTGGCGGCGGCAGTAGCTGTAGCGGCGGCAGCAGCGGGAGCAGTTGTAGCGGCGGCAGCAGTTGCGGCGGCGGCAGTAGTTGCGGCGGTGGCGGCGGTGGATGTGGCGGCGGTAGCTGACCTCGGCAGAGGTAATAGTCCCCACCCGGTGTGGCGGTGGAGAACCACCGCCACATTCGCTCACCTCAGCGTCGCCAACGCGGCGAGTACCGCCAGATCCGCCGTGGGATCACCGACGGCGACGCGCGCACTGCCGTCCGGATAGCATTTCGCGCTGATCCCGGCCCGGCGCAGCGCGGTGGCCACGCCGGGGCCAGGCAGGTACAGGAAGTTCGCGTGGCTGCGCGGCACGTCGATACCGCAGGACCGCAACGAGTTCCGTAGGTTCTCGCGCGCGGTGGTGATGCGATGGATCCGCAGCCGTAGCTCCGGCGCCGCCGCATAGGACGCCGCGACGGCGGCGGTCGCGCACGCGCTCATTCCGAACGGCAGTTGCAGCCTGCGCACCCGCCCGATCAGCTCGCGTCCGCCGTACACGTACCCGATCCGCAGGCCCGCCAGCCCGTAGGCCTTCGAGAAGGTACGCAGGATCAACAGGTTCGGGTGTCTGCGCAACAGCGCTGCGTTGTCGAGCCGGTCGGCCTCGGCGAGGAATTCGACATAGGCCTCGTCCAGGACCACGGGCACGCGGCTCGGCACCGAGGCGAGGAAGGTTTTCAGCTCCCCCGCCGGGATCACCGTGCCGGTCGGATTGTGCGGGCGGCAGACGACGATCAGCGAGGTCCGCTTCTCGATCGCCCGCCGCATCGCCCGCAGATCCTGTTCGCCGGTCCGGTCCAGCGGCACCGGAACCAGATTCAGCCCGGCCATATCGGCCATGATCGGATATCCGTCGAAGGTCGGCGAACCGACGACGAGTTCCGATCCGGGTGTGGTCAGCGACTGGATGATCTGCAAGGCCACCCCGGTGGCGCCCGACCCGACGACCACCTGATCCGGATCGACGCCGAGATGACGCGCGATCAGCGTCGGTAGCCGCTGCGGATAGAACTCCGGATACCGATTCGACCGCGCCAGTTCCAGATTCACCGCGTGCAGCACCGATGGCAGCGGCGGGAACGGATTCTCGCTCAGGCTCAGGTCGAATTCCGCCGACGCGCGCTTGCCGGGGTGCCGCCGCGACGAGGGGGCCTCATCGATCAGGCGCATACTCATCGCCGCACCTCATCCATTGGCCGCACCCCAACGCACCGCCGCCGCCGCCGCGAAATCGCCCGCGTGCGCGAAGGCCGACAACAGCACCACCGATCCGTTGCGCAGTCCGCCCGCCCTGTTCGTGACATCGAGGGTGACGGGAATGCCCGCGGCGAAAAGGTTTCCGCAGGTGTCGAAGGTGTCGGGATGACGTTCGGCGGGCAGTTCGAGCGCGTCGTGCCAGTTGCGCAGGAACAGCCGGTTGGGCTGGTTGGTGACGAAGGTATCGATATCGCGGCCCTTCACCCCGATCCGATCGCACACCGCGAGCGCCACTTCCGGGACCAGCCGGTTACCGCGCGCGAACACCTTGGTGACCTTGGATTCGGTGAAGCTGACGCAGCCCTGTCCTTCGCCGGGCTCCCAGTATTTGCGGTCGCTGTTGGTCGAGAAATCCATATCGCCCGCGAATTCGGGATAGGTGCGGGATTCGATATCGAGAATGGGCGCGCTGTCGTCCTTGACGAGCAGTCCGACCCCGCACCCGTCGCCGGGCACGGGGGCCTGGGCGAGTTTGCGTATGTCACTCTGCGTGAACACCGGTCCCGCGCAGTTCTGGGTCGCCACGATCAGCGCGGTGCGCGCGTCGGTGGTCTGCAACACCATGCGCGCGATCGACATCATGTGCACGAAGGCCGCGCACCCGCCGTTGTGCACGTCGTAGACGAAACTCGGTCGGGCACCGAGCCGCCGGGCGATCTCCGGCCCGGCGCCGAGCACCGGATTGTCCGGTAGTTGGGTGTGGGTGATCAGCACGTCGATATTCGACGCGAAATCGGACCCGTGCCGGTCGATCAGCGGTGCGACGGCGCGTTCGGCCATATCCACCGCGGTCTCGTCGCGCGCCACGTGGTGGCGTCCCGACGGCGAGCGGAACATGACGTTCTTCGCCATCCGGTCCGAACGCGAGAACTGGGTGAAGTATTCGGTGCCGACCGGTTCGCCGGGCAGATAGCTCGACACGTCGACGAGACTGACGGTGGGCAGCCCGAAGGTGTCGGGATTGCGGGGAACCATGGTCACTTCATCCATTCGGGTGTGAGCGGCAGGCCGTGGGCGGCGCGGTACTCGCAGATCGCCTTGAGGTTGTCCATTTCGAGTTGGTGTCCGGCGGAGAACATGTCCCAGAAGTCGCCGACCCAGACCGGCCGTTTCGGCGGGGCGGTTTCCGGATAGGGGTTCTCGTCGTAGAAGGGGTGCTTGCAGTTGTTCCAGAGCACCACCGACCCGGGCTTGTTGAACACCACCTGTGCGTCGACGACGCGCATCAGGTAGATCATCCAGAGGTGTTTGCCCTGGTCCCAGGCACAGTGGTAGTCCACGGTCATGGCGTCGGGATTGGCGACGGTCCTGGTGTAGATCTCGGTGGCGTCGCCGAGTCGGTCGTAGGCCAGCCAGAGACCGGGTTCGTCGGTTTCGACGAATCCGCGCAGGCTGTAGGTCCATTCCTCGAGCGACCTGGTGTCGGAGAGATATTCGTAGACCTCACGCGGCGGCGCCGCGATATACGCCTGGACCGGGCAGTACTCGCCGAAGACCTGGTCGTGCGGATACACCGATCGGAGCATGTCCACGATGATCGGCGTGGTCGCGTCCTTGTCGGAGTTCTCGATACGTAGCACCCCGGGCACCACGTCTTCGGGGATGTCGCTGAGGGCGGGCAGCGCGCTGATGGTCACGGGTTCCTCCTGAGGGATTCGAGGGATGTCAGGAACGGGACGAAAGGCGGGATCTCGTCGGGATCGCAATCGATCGAGAGGAACGAGGGTCCCTCGGTGTCGAGGCAGCGGCCGAGCGCTTCGGTGAGTTCGGCGGAATCGCGGACGGAACAGGCGGGCAGTTCCGGGAACATCGCACCGACCCCTTCACCCAACTGCGACGGGCGAAAACGGTTGAAGCTGTAGCGATCCCGGTAGTAGAGCTGTTCTCGGGTGAGACACATGGCGTGCGCGTTGTTGTTGAGCACGACGAAGGTGATGGGCAGTTGGTGTTCGACGGCGGTGTGCACTTCCATGCCGTGCATGAAGAACGCGCCGTCGCCCGCGATGACCACGGTGCGGCGCGGGCCGTTCGGGCCGCGTCCGCGCGCGAACGCCGACCCGATCCCCGCGCCGAAGGCGTAACCCATCCCGCCCATACCGAGCGCGACCACGAACCGGCCGCCGCGTGGCACCCGCAGGTGGTGCACCACGGCCGAACCGGTATTGCCCGCGTCGGCGAACACATCGGTGCCCGCGGGCAGCGCGGCGTCGATGGCTTCGACCACTTCCCGATAGCGCAGCCCCGGTCCCTGTGCGGCGGGCACGTCCAGAACTGTCAGCGGGGCGGCCGGTCGATCGTCGACAGGTGTTGCCGCACCGGCAAATTCGGTGGCGATGGCCTCGAGTGTGGCGGCGAGGTCGGTGCTGTAGGCGTGGGTCGCGGGCAGGTGCGGCGGCTGAATCCCGATGCTGGCCACCGGGGTGTCCGCGAGCAGTCCGGCCAGGCCCGCACCCGCCATCATCGGCATGGGGGTGCCGACGAGCAGGCACAGCGCCGCCGAGCGCAGCGCCGCGGCCAGTTCGGGATGTCCCATACTGCCAGCGACGCCGCAGAAACCGGGATCGGTGTTGTCGTAGGCGTCCTTGGCGTCGGGAGTCACGCCGACTGGTGCATCCAATATCGCTGCCAGCGTTGCCAATTCGGCTCGCGCGTCATCGCGGGCCACCTGGTCGCCCGCGATGATGACGACTTTGCCGGTGCGTTTGGCTTCGGCGAGTGCCGCGCGTACCCGGGCCGACCCGGGTCGGTCCTCGCGGTGGGTGCGCGGCGGCATCCGGAAGGGTGGGCTCGCGATCTCGGACTGCTGCACGTCTTTGGGCAGCAGGAGCACGGCGGGTCCACCGCGCTCGGCCGCGTCGACCGCCTTGGTCAACAGGTCGGGCAGTTCGGTGGCGTGCTCGACGCGAGCGCAGAATCGGGTGATCTCGCCGAAGAGCCGGGTGGCGTCGATGGTGCCCGCGAGTCCGCTGGAGTCCTGGAAGGCTCCTTTGCCCTCCAGGGTGGTCGGCGGCTGTCCGATCAGGGCCAAGACCGGTACTCGCGAGGCATACGATTCGGCAAGTCCGGCAACGAGATTCATCGCACCGCCGCCCGATGTCGCGGCCACGACGCCGAGTCGTGCTGTGCTGCGGGCATATCCGTCGGCCATGGTGGCCGCCGAGAACTCGTGTTTGGCGATCACCCCGGTGACGGCGTCGGGCGCGTCGAACACGGCGTCGTACAGATCCTCGATATTGGCTCCGTCGACACCGAAGATATGACGCGCTCCCGCGGTCGATACTGCCTGAACCAGGTAATCCACGACTCTGCTCGGCATGGGGCGCTCCTTCCAGCAGCGACACTCCTGACGGCGTTGTGCGCTCGTCGGACCAATTGCCTTGTACACGAGGGATACGGTGCAGCTCGGTGAGTGGTTCAACGTTGTCGGAACTTTTCGTCGACGACTTCTCGGTGGGTTGCCGACGGCCGGAAAAATCCCTCTTGCAATGTACGTATACATCTACGTATAGTGAGTTCATGCCGAACAAGACGATCTACGTTTCCGACGACGATCTCCCCCTGTTCCAGCGGGCCCAGGAGCTGGTCGGCGGCAATCTCTCCGGCGCGGTGACCACGGCGCTGCGCCGTCTCATCGAAGTGGAGGAGGGGCGCCAGGAGGGTTTCGAGGAGATCGTCCTGCGGGTCGGGCACAACGGGGTCAGGCAGGTGCGGTTCTCCGGCGCGCTGCTCGGCGAGTGGAGTGATCAGAACGAGACCCGGATGGAACATGTCCGGGTGTACCGCACCCGCAAGGGCAAGATCGCGATGCACGCCCAATACTCGAACTGGGTGGACTACCCGACCGATGCCAAGAACTGGCTCAACGATCTCAAGAACTGGCGTCGCATGCTCGGCGTGGGTGAACAGGACTGGGGCGACTTCCTTTTCGAGGTGGTCGACACGGTGGCGGATCTGAAAGGCAAGATCCCGGACAAGCTCTACGAACGGGTCGTGAGCATCGCCGACCGGCCTCCGGTGGAGGATCTCGACATCTGACCCGTCAGGCCGAAAGGGCCACTCGGGCAACGTAACAACGCGTATTCGACCTCACCGCGACGCCCCCCCGGGGGGCGTTGTCGATCAAACATGCCCTTATATGCATCAATTTATGTATTGGAAGGAAGACCATGGTCAACGGGCATCAAGCACCCGCGATCTCGGCGCTCGGCCTGCGCAAGGCCTACGGCGACCACACGGTGCTCGACGGCATCGATCTCACGGTTCCGCAGGGCAGCATCTTTTCGCTGCTCGGCCCCAACGGCGCGGGCAAGACCACCACCGTGCAGATTCTGTCCACCCTGATCAGGGCGGACGGCGGCGAAATCCGCGTCGGCGGACACGATCTCGCCTCCGATCCGCGTTCGGTGCGCGGCGTCATCGGGGTGACGGGGCAGTTCGCCGCGGTCGACGAACTGCTGACCGGACGGGAGAACCTGCTCCTGATGGGCGATCTGCACCACCTGCCGCGCCGCGAGAGCAAGCGGCTGGCCGCCGATCTGCTGGCCCGCTTCGACCTCGTCGATGCCGCGGACAAGGCGGCGAGCACCTACTCCGGCGGTATGACCAGGCGGCTCGACCTGGCGATGACCCTGGTCGGCGATCCGCGGATCATCTTCCTCGACGAGCCGACCACCGGGCTCGATCCGCGCAGCAGGCGCACCATGTGGGAGATCATCCGGGGCCTGGTCGACGACTACGGCGTCACCGTCTTCCTCACCACCCAGTACCTCGAGGAAGCCGACCAACTCGCCGACCGGATCGCGGTGCTCGACAATGGCCGCCTCGTCGCCGAGGGCACGGCGGCCGAGCTGAAACGGCTGGTCCCCGGCGGCCATATCCGCCTGCGATTCGCCGATCGCGCCGGACTCGAGGCCGCCGCGCGGTCCCTGGGCGACGGCGCCCGGGAGGACGGGAGCGAGGAGTTCACCCTGGCTGTCCCGAGCGACGGCGGGGTCGCGGCCCTGCGTGCCGTACTCGACCGTCTCGACGCCGATCAGGTCGCCGTCGAAGGGTTGGCCGTGCACACCCCGAATCTCGACGACGTATTCCTCACCCTCACCGGACATTCCACGACCGACAAGGAGACCGCGGCATGAGCGCCTCGACCTACCTACTGGCCGATTCGGTCACCATGCTGCGGCGGAATCTGCTGCACGCCAAGCGTTATCCGAGTATGACCTTCAGCGTCGTGCTGATGCCGGTCGTCCTGCTGCTGATCTTCAACTACGTCTTCGGCGGCGCGCTGGAGAAATCCTCCGGCGGCAACTACATCGACTATCTCGCCCCCGGCATGCTGCTGATGATTCCGGCGTATCTGACGGTGTCGGTGGCGGTCTCGATCGCTACCGACACCAGCAAGGGCATCGTCAACAGGTTCCGGACGATGGATATCGCGCCGTCGTCCATGCTGACCGGACATGTCATCGGCACCCTGATCCAGGGCATTCTCGGCAGCGCGATCATGTTGCTCGTCGCACTGGCGATCGGGTTCAGGCCGGACGCGAACCCGATGGAATGGGTCGCCGTGCTCGGACTCATCGCACTGGTCGTGCTGTCGTTCAGCTGGTTGTCGGTGGCCCTCGGCCTGCTGTCGCCGAATCCCGAGGGCGCGAGCAATATGTTGTTCCCCGTCGTCCTTTTGCCTTTCCTCGGCAGCGGACTCGTCGCCACCGAGACCATGCCGGTCGGCCTGCGCCAGTTCGCCGAATATCAGCCGTTCACCCCGTTCACCGAGACGATTCGGGGACTGCTGATGGGAACCGAGATCGGCAACAACGGCTACCTCTCGATCGCGTGGGGCGTCGTCATCGGAGTCGGCGGTTACCTGTGGTCGAGATCCGTCTTCGCCGAGCAGACCTCGCGCTGATCACGTGACGAAACGATCCCCGGCGGAGAACCGCCGGGGATCGTTGTCGTGCACCGGGATCAGACCGCCGCGGAGAGAACGACCCGGCCCGAACTCAGCGACTTGATCTGCACACTGCTGATCTGGTCCGCAGGCAGGTCGATCGTGCTGTCCACGGTCAGGACGGTGTCCGGCCCGGCGGGCCACTGGCTCACGTCGAACGCCCGGCCGTCCTTGCTGTTGACGATCAGACCGAAATTCCAGCTGTAGTTGTAGCCGCCCGGCGCGTAAGTGCAGGTCATCACGACGCGGGTGCGTCCGGCGTCGGTCACGATCTTCACATCCGCCGATACCGGGGTCGGTTCGAGCGGTTCCATCGCGCGTTCGGCGAACACCACCTGATCGGTGGTCGCGGGCTCGTCGGTCGACACCAGCGAGGTCGCGATGGGAATGCTGATGACCGCCGCAGCGGCAGCCGCGAGGAGCGCGCCGCCCGCCGCCGTCCACCGTCCGCGTCTGCGCCTGCGTTCGGCCGCGTCGGCCAGACGCGGCAGCAGCTCGGGAACCGGCGGGATATCCGATTCGGTGGACGGCTGTTCGGGCGAATCCAGCATCGCCATCGCCGTCTCCGTGTCGACGAGGGAGAGCATGCCCGGCAAGCCCGCCAATTCGGCCACGGCCGCCTGGCATTCGGGGCAGTGCGCGAGGTGCTCCTCGTATTCCTGGCGCTCGGTTCGGCTGAGGGAGCCGAGCACGTACGGCGCATCCCACGTGGCGTAGCCGTCGGTCTTCGATCCCGACATACTCCCGCCTGCGATCTCCGTCATTTGTTCGTCACCCCCATCTCCTGTAGAGCCAGTCGTAGCGCCCGCATGCCGTAGTGCATTCGGGATTTCACCGTTCCCGGTGGAATATCGAGTTCTTCGGCGATCTGATGCGTGGAAAGTCCTCGATAGTAGGCCCGCACGATCACCTCGCGGTGATCGGCGCTCAGTTTGCCGAGCGCGTCCGCGACGAGCCAACCGTCGAGGGCACGGTCGGACTGGTCGGGCGTCGCCTGCTCGGGCGGACTGTCGGTGCGGAACTCGCGCCTGCTGCGGGCGCTGCGATGCTCATCCACGGCGAGATTGCGCGCCACCGTGAACAGCCACGCCCTGGCCGATGTCGTGGACTGGTCGAGTACGTTCGGCCGTTGCCACGCGCGCAGCAATGTCTCCTGCACGATGTCCTCGGCCCGTCCCGGATCCCGCACCAGCCCGACCGTGTACCGCCAGAGCACCGCCGCGTGTTCGCGATACAGCGCCTGCATCAGCTCGGAGTTGTCGTCCGGGCGCGGCGTGCGCTGTCCGCGTTGTGTCAGTGCCCGCAGGCGTCCGGTCCGCGCCGGTGGTTCCGCGCCGGGCCGGTTCTCCAGCGGTCCCGATCTGTTCCCCATCGAACCGCCTGATCAGTCGTCGCGTTTCATACTGTGTCTCCTTGTTCGTGGAGTACACGAGGCCGGGCCCGGGCCGGTTCAACGGGGATGTCAATTGCGTTCGAGTTCGATCGGGTGGGTGGCGAGCAGCGAGAGCGGCAGTGGCTGCCTGCGCAACACATCGGCCCACAGATCCGCGCGGTCGGCGCTGATCGGGTCCGAAGGCAGCGCGGACACCACGATCCAGTCGTTGTTCTGCAACTCGCCTTCCAGCTGCCCGAAGGTCCAGCCCGCGTAGCCCGCGAAAACCCGAAGGCCCTCCAGCAGCGGGGCGATCCGCTCGGGATCGGCGTCGAGATCGACCAGCACCACCCGGCCGTCGATCCGGCGCAGACCGGGCACGCCCTGGATCGACACGCCGACGCGCAGCGTCCCGAGGCACAGTGCCGCCTCGCGTTTGACCGGACCGCCGATGAACAGCGTGGCGGGCGTCGCGGCGAGCTCGGACCAGCGGGGCAGCACATCTTCGACGGTGGCCTCGCTCGGCCGGTTCAGCACCACCCCGAGACTTCCGCCCTCGTTGTGTTCGATGATGTACACGACGGTCCGCCGGAAAGTGGCTTCGACCAGTTCGGTCGAGGAGACCAGCAGAGATCCCGCACGGACAACCTGTTCGCCCTGCCTGGCGTCTCGGCGGCGACGATCACCGTGCCCGCCGTGAGTTTGCCGTTCATCCGGTTCATCTCCGCGTGCCACTCCGACATCATCGCAGCTGGATCGGCATTCCGCACCGGTGGCTGTCCTGATCGTCCCGATAGAGCGGGCATCGTAGGCTCGGCGTTATGCAACCCCCCGAGGTGATCCTCGACAACGCCGACGCCGTGTACGACTTCTACCTGGACCATCGGCAGAACCGGTGGAAGGCCCTCGCGGCGTATGCCATGCTCGGCCGTCGTTACCACCCCCGGGTCAGTTACGCCGACGGTGCGCGGGAGCAGCTCCGGGCCCTGGTGCGATCCGGGCGGCCGACGATCTACTCGATCAACCACCTGTCCCAGAGCGATCCCTACACCGTCGCCGCGACGGCCTGGCGCAGCCCGCTGCGTTCGACCATCGGCAGGGTGCGCGTGCTCGCCAAGGACGAACTCTTCATCGAAGCGGGTCAGCGGCGCAACGTCGACATGATGGGCGGCATCCCGGTCTTCCGCGGCAAGGACCACGGCATCAGGGCCGTGAACGCGGCCGGTCAGCGCATGATGGACATCTGCGCGCAGCGGCTCGCGCGCGGCGACCACCTGGCGATCTTCCCGGAGGGCACCTGCAACGAGGTCGATCCGACGCAGGTGCAGGCGGTGGGCAGCGGAATCGGGCATATCGCGTTCCGCGCGATGAAACTCGGCGTGAGTCCGGCACTGGTGAGCATCGGGCTCAGTTACGGGCCGAGGGCCGATCCCGCGATCGCGCCGACCAAGGAGGAGGCGAAATCCGCCAGTTTCTATTTCCGCCCGCCGATCGCCGAACTCCCCGCCAAACCCGGTGATATCGCCCGCTCGGCCCGCGACGATCTGCAACTGGCGTTGGACGGTGCGATCGCGAACTACTGAGGAAGGCCGAGCCGTTCACGCGCCCAGTGCGGCACCGACGCCACGTACTCACCGTGGGTTTCCACAAAATGCTTGACCATCGGGCACAGGGGCAGGATGCCGTACCCCTCGGCGCGGGAACTGTCGAGCGCGGACCGCACCAGGTCGCGTCCGATGCCCTGGCCCTCGTACATCGAGTAGACCTCGGTGTGCACGAAACCCCGCTCGGAGGCGGTGTCCTGATACTCGGCGTAGCCGGCGATGTCACCGTCGACGTAGATCTCGAAGCGTTCAAGCGCGGTGTTGTTACGGACCTCGGTCGACATGGCTCGACGCTACTCCGCCGGGTGGGTTCGTCGCGCAGCGCAACGCAGCCCCGATTGTGAATTCATTGATTCGACTTGTCCCACGGTGCGCGCCCCACGCAGAATGCTCTTGGTCGCGTCGCATGCCGCACGGTATCGGCCCGGCGGAGGTGCGAGCATGATGAGGACATTCGGACGCGGGTCACCGCGCCTGTCGCGCACGATCGGCGCGTTGGCGGTCACCGGTGCGCTCGGCGCCTCGCTGATCACGGGATCGGCCGCCGCGGAGCCTTCCGTGGTGGCGTTCGGCGCCTGTCCGGAAGGTTCGGTGAGCGCGGACCGCGAGGTGCGATGCGCCGTCGTCAGCGTGCCGATGGACTACACGCGACCCGACGGCCCCCGCATCGACCTCACCGTCAGCCGGATCGCTGCCACCGGCGAACGCCGCGGCACGATCTTCGCGAATCCGGGCGGACCGGGCGCCGACGCACTCGACTACTGGGCCCGCCGCACCGACGCGCTGCCCGCCGAACTGGGCGCCGAATTCGACAGGGTCGCGGTACAGCCGCGCGGATTGCGTTGGGCAACACCGCTGACCTGCGCCACCGGCGCCGAAGGCGACGAGGTCTCGCTCGGCGGCGGCGATCGTGACGCGATCAAGAAGGCGTGCGACGCCACCCAGCCCGGCTACCTCGACACCATCACCACCGAGAACACCGCCCGCGATATGGACGCCGTCCGCGCGGCGCTCGGCCTGGAACGCATCGATTTCCTCGGCACCTCCTACGGCACCTACCTCGGGGCGGTGTACGCGTCGCTGTTCCCGGAGCGGGTCGACCGGATGGTGCTCGACTCCAATGTGCATCCGGGCTGGGTGTGGAACGAGGAATTCGCCCAGCAGCAGGTCGCGGGTAAACGTCGCCTCGACGATCTGTTCGCCTGGATCGCCGACCACAACGCCGAATACCACCTCGGCGACACCGCCTTGCAGGTGTACCGCAACTGGGTGCGACTGGTTTCCGACCAGGGCGGCGGCTGGTACGCCAACCTGACACCGCCGCCCGCGAAAGTCTCCGACCTGCCGGGGCAACTGCCGGAACCGCTCGCCGAGATAGCGCGCGACGGCGTCAACGGGACCGTGGAACAGGCGGGCAAGGTCCAGAATCTGGTGCGCACACTGCTGTCGGGCGGCGGTTCGGCCCGGGTGCCGCTGGTCGGCGCGACCGCCGTCGCCACCTACACCCGCTCGTACTGGCCGACCTTCGCCAAGGCGATGGCCGAGGCCAATACCGACCCGGCCGACGTGGCGCGACTGCTCGCCATCGAAGGCGCGACCGCGGGCGACCCCACCGGCCGTTTCGTCTTCTCGGCCATCACCTGCAACGAGAACGCGGTGGAGCCGCGCCCGGAACTGCTCGCCTCCGCCGTCGCCACCATCGCCTCCGGCGGCAACGCCATGGACGCCCGCGCCGACCTGGTCCGCTCGGGCATGAGTTGCGGATCCTGGCGTCCGGTCACCGAACCCGTCCCGATCTCGGGCGCGGGTCTGCGCACCCGACCGCTCCTACTCCAGAGCCGCTACGACGCCCTGACAAAATACGAGGGCGGCCCCGCCCTGGCGCAGGCCGTCAACGGCTCCCTGATCACCGTCGACGGCGGTGACCACGGCACCTTCGGCCGCGCCAACCCCGCCGTCGACAATGCCGTCCTCACCTACCTGCGTACCGGTGAGGTCACCATCGATCGCGCGGATCAGGCCCCCCTCGGCTGAGGTCGCTTCGCGCGGCAACCTCCACGCGGCGCGCCAGCGGTGGCGGCGGTGGGGGTGGCGGCACAGAATGTCGGGATGAACTCCGTGCGCCGGGTGGTGCTCGCTCCCGACAAATTCAAGGGTTCATCGAGTGCGCCCGAGGTGGCCGGGGCCATCGCCTCGGGAATCGCGCGGGTTCGCCCGGATACGGAGTTGGTGTT
>NZ_JAFMPL010000154.1:0-13206 GCF_019038455.1 Nocardia noduli | reverse complement strand
TGGCCGGAGCGTGTGTCCGCGCCCTGCGCGTGGGGGGCGGCGGCGCCCCGGTTCGGCGAGGCCATGATCGGCTCCCCTCCTGCTGTGCGTGATAGTCGGGGATCTCACAGTAGACCGACGATGACGCCGTTGACACCCGAAATCGGTGGTGACCTGACGGTAACTCGACGCCCGCTCGCGAACGGTGGTTCAGCGGGGACGTCCGCGCAGGTTCTCGGTGTAGATTCTGAGTCCCTCATCGAGTTTTCCCGCCGCGTTCTCTAGCTGCTCGGGCGTCAGATGCTTACCGAACGCGGCGGCGTCGAGCAGCTGACGTTTGACCTCGGTGATGTTCGTCGCGGCCCGATCGAGGCGGGATAACTCGGACATAGCGAGACCATACACCTGATCGAACATATATTCGATACGGGCGCGGTCTCCGATTCATTCCCGGCCGAGGTCGGTGTAGCCGGCGGCGCGCAATGCCCTGGACGCCGCGGCTTTGCGGGCGCAACGATCGGGATGGCACGGGCGGTGGCGACGCAGGGCCTGACGGGCTTCGATGACACCGAACGGCCGTTCCGGCGCCTCGTGCGGCCACCCGGACGGCCAGACCTCGCGCACCAGGTCGTCGCCGTCGGCGGCCGGGGACGGTAGCGGCCACCAGACCGTCCCGACGATGACCGCGAGCAGCCCGGAGACCAGGATGAGCAATCCGACGAGCACGAACAGTTCCATCACTACCTCCACGAGGCTCGAGTGCGGAGCACCCGGCGCCGGGGTGTGGGCCACCCTCCGACGGCGCGGTCGGAGGGTTGTGCCGCTGAGGGGGTACGGCATCATCCCGGCGCCGGGGCTGTCATCAGCCTGGGGGCGCTATATGTCATTCGATAGCGTCCGGGTGTTGCCAGCTGTTGCAGTCTTCTCCCCTTTTTCGACGGGAATCGGTGAAGTCGGTGACCGGCGGGCGGTCGCGGGGCGAATTCTCGGTGCCTATCCGCATTCGTGGTGAGCAGACGCTTACGCCCGGATAACTTACCGTCATCTCGACGAAACACGAGGTACATAGCGTACACAGGCATGTCGACACGGGTGGCTACACTGGCCGATGCTGCGGGAAGGCCGTTGCGCGACGTCGTTTATACGACGTTACGCAGCGAGTTGATGAACGGTGACATCAAATTCGGCGAACGCCTGACCGAGCCGAAATTGTCGACGCGCTTCGGAATTTCGCGGACCCCGATCCGCGAGGCATTGACGGTCCTGTGTTCGGACGGACTGCTGCGCCGCGAGGAATACGGCTTCAGCCCCGTGCGCCCGAGTATTCCACTGATCCGGGACCTCTACGAACTTCGAATCACCTTGGAACTCGGCGGTATCGCGCGCGCTATCGACAATCCGTCGGTGCGCCACGATCTCGAACTGCTGGAAACCGAGCGTCAGAGCTGGCTGGCATTACAGGCCGATCCGCCCGAGCAGGAGCCGGGATTCGTGGTGCGCGACGAGGAATTCCACGTCACGCTGCTGACCTCGGCGGGGAACGCGGAGCTGGTACGGGCGTTGCAGGCGGTGAATTCCCGTATCAGGCACGTGCGGATGTACGACTTCATGGTCAACAACCGGATCGAGACCACGATCACCGAACATCTCGGGATTCTCGACGCGGTACTCGCCCAGGATCTTCCGCTCGCGTATCGACTGCTGCACAGCCACATCGGGGAATCCCTCGATGTCGTGCTCGAGCGCGTCACCAGGGCCATCGCCGCGATGTCCATGGAAACCGAGTAGGAGCCGCGGTGGATTTCGATACCGTGCTCGTCGCCAATCGCGGCGAGATCGCCTGCCGGGTCATGCGGAGCGCGCGTGCGCTCGGGTTGAAGACCGTCGCGGTCTATTCCGAGGCCGACGCGGGCGCGGCACACGTCGAATTCGCCGATACCGCGGTACTACTAGGGCCGAGCGCGGCGGCCGATTCCTATCTGCGCGCCGATCGGGTGATCGACGCCGCGCTGTCCAGCGGGGCCGGTGCGATTCATCCCGGCTACGGATTCCTTTCCGAGAACGCTGAATTCGCCGCCGATGTGGCCGCGGCCGGTATCGCCTTCGTCGGCCCGACGCCCGAGCAGTTGCGGATATTCGGCGACAAGCACACCGCACGCGAGGCGGCGCGCACCGTCGGGGTGCCGCTGATTCTGGGCAGCGGTCTGTTGGAATCGGCGGATCACGCGGTGTCGCAGGCGCGGCGGGTCGGTTACCCGGTCATGTTGAAGGCGGTCGGCGGTGGCGGCGGCATCGGCATGCAGTCCTGTGCCGACGACGACGAGGTTCGTGCCGCCTACCAGCGGGTGCAACGGCTGGCGTCGACCAATTTCTCCTCGTCCGGGGTCTTCCTCGAACGTTTCGTCGCTCGCGCCAGGCATATCGAGGTGCAGGTGTTCGGTGACGGGCAGGGCCGGGTGGTCAGCCTCGGCACCCGTGACTGTTCGCTACAGCGGCGCAATCAGAAGGTCATCGAGGAGGCGCCTGCGCCCGATCTGGCCGACGAGACGATCGAACGCCTGCTCAGCGCGTCGCGGGAGCTGGCGCGTTCGGTCGACTACCGGTCCGCGGGAACCGTCGAATTCGTCTACGACGCCGACCGTGGCGAGGCGTCCTTCCTCGAGATGAATACCCGTCTGCAAGTGGAACATCCGGTGACCGAGGCGGTGACCGGGGTGGATCTGGTCGAGTGGATGCTGCGGCTGGCGGGCGGGGACAGTTCGATGGTCGACGAACTGCCCGAACGCGGTCCCGCGATCACCGGGCACGCCGTCGAGGCGCGCGTCTACGCCGAGGATCCGGCGCACGATTACCGCCCGAGCGCGGGTCTGATCACCGCGGCCGACTTTCCCGACGACGCCAGGGTCGACACCTGGGTGCGCACCGGAACCGAGGTCAGCCCGTATTACGACCCGCTGCTGGCCAAGGTGATCACCGCGAACACCACCCGCGACGCGGCGTTCGAGGATCTGTCTCGCGCGCTGGCAGGCACCGTCATCCAGGGTGTCCGCACCAATATCGCGCAATTGCGCGCGGCCGCGCACGACGCCGCGGTGCTCGCCGCCGACCATCTCACCTCGACGCTGGCCGGAATCCACCCGGTCGAACATCGCGTGGATGTGCTGCGCGGCGGCACCATGACCACCATCCAGGACCATCCGGGTCGAATCGGGTTGTGGCAGGTCGGCATTCCCCCGTCCGGCCCGATGGACGATCTGTCGTTCACCCTCGCCAATTCCGCCGTCGGCAACCCGCCGCAGGCGCCCGCGCTGGAATGCACGCTGCACGGTCCGCAGCTCGCGTTCTCCGAGCCGACCGTGGTGTGCGTGACCGGCGCGGAGGCCCCCGTCACGGTCGACGGTGTGCCGGTGCGGATGTGGCAACCGGTGACCGTCGACGCCGGAGCGGTCCTCGATATCGGAGTGCCGTTCGATACCGGGCTGCGCACCTACGTCGCGGTCCGCGGCGGTTTCGACGCACCGCTGTACCACGGCAGCGCCGCCACTTTCACCCTCGGCGGTTTCGGCGGGGTGACCGGGCGGGCGGTGGCATCGGGCGATGTCATCGGCATCGTCGCGGGCGCCGAACTGGGCGCGCCGCACGATGTCACACCGGACGAGCGGCCGGAGTTCGGGCACGTCTGGGAGTTGGCGGTCGGTGTCGGTCCGCAAACCGCGCCCGCCTATTTCACCGATGCCGACATGGCGCAGTTCTACTCGCATCCGTGGCGGGTCGGCAGTCACGCCAACCGCACCGGCATCCGCCTGGAGGGGCCGAAACCGACCTGGTCGCGGGGTGACGGCGGCGACGCCGGGCTGCATCCGTCGAATCTGCACGACAACCCGTACAGCGTCGGAACACTGAACGTCTCCGGTGACACGCCGATCCTGCTCGGCCCGGACGGTCCGAGCCTCGGCGGTTTCGCGTGTCCGCTCACGGTCGTGTCGGCCCACCGCTGGAAACTCGGTCAGATGCGCCCGGGTGACACCGTGCGATTCGTCCCGGTCGACGACACCGAGGCCGACGCGCTCCGCGGCTCGAACACCGCGCGGGCACGCGCCTCGATCGGCGTATCCGGTCGCGCGGGTGACGACGATCGCGGCATCCTCGGCGGCGTCGAGGCGGCCGCCGATCGCCCGGGGGTGGTCTACCTGCGCGGCGGCGACGACAACATCCTCGTCGAATACGGCGAGATGGTGCTCGATCTCGGACTCCGCATGCGGGTGCACGCGCTGGCCGAGGCGCTCGCGGCGTCGGGCCTGCCCGGCATCGTCGATGTGACGCCGGGCGTGCGTTCCCTGCATATCCATTTCGACCCGGACGTTCTGCCCCAGCACCGGATACTCGGCGTGCTGGCGGAATTGGAGACCGAACTGCCCGCGATCGGCGACATGGTAGTTCCCAGCCGCACCATCCGGTTGCCGCTGTCGTTCGACGATCCGTCCATCGCCGAGGCGATCGATCGCTACCGCAGCGGGGTGCGCGACACCGCGCCCTGGTTGCCGTCTAATACCGAATTCATCAGGCGGATCAACGGACTCGACAGCGTCGAACAGGTACGCGCGGCGGTGTTCGACGCGGAATACCTGGTACTCGGGCTCGGCGACGTGTATCTCGGTGCGCCGCTCGCGGTTCCGCTCGATCCGCGACACCGTCTGGTCACGACCAAATACAACCCGGCGCGCACCTGGACACCGTCGGACGCGGTCGGCATCGGCGGCAAATACCTCTGCGTCTACGGCATGGCATCCCCCGGCGGATATCAGCTGATCGGGCGCACCATTCCGATCTGGTCGAGTTACCGCCAGTCCGCGCCGTTCGAGCCGGGGACGCCGTGGCTGTTCCGGTTCTTCGACCGCATCGTCTGGGAGCCGGTCACGGCCGCGGAACTACTCGAATACCGCGCCGCCGCGAAGGCGGGCCGATTCGACGCCGAGGTCGGCGATGGCACCTTCGCCTACGCCGATCACCTGCGCATGCTCACCGAGAACGCCGCGTCCATCGCGGAATTCGAGACGCGGCAGGCCGCCGCTTTCGAGGCGGAGAAGCAGGCGTGGCGTGCCTCGGGCGAATTCGAACGCGCCGCCACCGTGGAGACCGTCGCCGAACCCGCGGCGGACCCGCTGGACGGGTTGCCGCCGGGAGCGACCGTGATCACCGCGCCGATGATCGGCAATGTGTGGCGCGTCGAGGTCGAAGAAGGTCAGCGGCTGGCGGCGGGAGACCCGGTCGCCATTCTCGAAGCCATGAAATTGGAGTTGCCGGTGCACAGCCCGGGTGCCGGCACGGTCCTGAGGGTGTTCGCCGCCCCGGGAGCCAAGGTGGAACCGGGAACCCCGCTAGCAGTGATCGGAGTGGACTGAATGCCCGCAGGCGTCGTGGACAATACAGACAACACCGAAGTACACGGATCTCCGACCGAACGGGTGGCAGCCGCCTTCCGGCGAATAGCCGAGGTGGATCGCCCCGAGGTGTGGATAACACTGCGGGCACAGCGCGAAGTCACCGCCGAGGCCACCGCGCTGGAGCGCAGACTCGCCGCCGGTGAAGCACTCCCGCTGGCCGGTGTCCTGGTGGCGGTCAAGGACAATATCGACGTGGCGGGGTTGCCGACCACGGCGGCCTGCCCCGACTTCGCCTACACCCCCGAGGTCACGGCGTCCGCGGTCGAACGCCTGGTCGCGGCGGGTGCGCTGGTGTTGGGGAAGACCAACCTGGATCAGTTCGCCACCGGCCTGGTCGGCACCCGCAGTCCCTACGGGGCGGTGCGGCACGCGGTGCATCCCGAATTGATCTCCGGTGGTTCGAGTTCCGGCTCGGCGGTCGCGGTCGCGCTCGGCATCGCCGATATCGGTATCGGCACCGATACGGCGGGTTCCGGACGAGTGCCCGCGGCGTTGCACGGCATCGTCGGCATCAAGGCGACCCTCGGGATCATCCCCGCGCACGGCGTCGTCCCCGCGTGCGCCGACTACGACGCGGTGACCGTCTTCGCGACCGATCTGGACCGCGCCGTCGCGGCGGCCAGGGTCATGACCGGCCGTGACGATCGTGATCCGCGCAGCAGGACCTGGCCCGCCGATATCCGGCTCGCGGCTCCGCGACAGCCACGCCTGGCCGTGCCGCGCGCGGAGGATCTCGCCGCGCTCACCCCGAGCTACCGCAAAGCCTTCGCCGAAACCGTCGCCGCCGTGACGGAATCGGGCATCGTCACCAAGGAGATCGACATCTCCGGACTGCTGGAGGCCGCGCTCTTGCTCTACGACGGCTCGATCGTCGCCGAACGCTATACCGCGGTCGGCGCCTTCCTCGACACCGCTCCCGCCGGCGCGGATCCGACGGTGGCGGCGATCATCGCGGCGGCGGGCCGCACCACCGGCCCCGGTTTCGCGGCGGATCTGGATACCCTGGCCCGCGCCGAATCGGCGGCCGAGGAGTTGTTGCGCGAATTCGACGGACTGCTGCTGCCGACCACCACCGAACATCCGAGTATCGAAGCGGTGCAGGCCGATCCGATCACCATCAACCGCAGGATGGGCACCTACACCAACTTCTGCAATCTGCTGGATATGGCGGCGGTGGCGATTCCCGGCGCACCGACCGCCGACGGCGAACCGTTCGGCGTGATGGTGGTGACACCGGCCTTCACCGACCAGGTCGGCATCGATCTCGCGGCCCGCATCGCCCGCGTCGAATCACCGACACTGGTCGCCGACGGCGTCGACCTGGCGGTATTCGGCGCGCATCTGCGTGGGCAAACGCTGCACTGGCAGTTGGAGGAGATCGGCGCGCGGTTCACCGGAGAGGTCGAGACCACCGACGCCTACCGGCTCACCGCGCTCGACACCACACCGCCGAAACCGGGCCTGGTGCGCCACGGCCCCGGACTCGGCGCGCCGATCGTGGGCGAACTGTTCCGGGTCTCGCGCGCCGGACTCGGCGGCTTCCTCGCCGAACTGCCCCCGCCCATGGCGTTGACCAGTATCGAATTGGCCGACGGCCGTTCGGTGATCGGCTTCGCGTGCACCTACGACTCCGCGGTATCCGCGACCGACATCACCTCGTTCCGCGGGTGGAAGGCGTATTCGCAGCGCAAGAACTGATCCGAATTGTCGAAGCGATGGACCGGGGCCGGTAGCGGCTCCGGTCCATCGTCGTTTCCGGACCACCTCCTCGAACGGACGTCTTGAACATTTGTACTAGACAAACGTGCAACCGCTCTGTTAGACATATGTCTAAGACATTCGAGCAAGATTGGGGCCATCATGAACTCCTTCGACAACGCCATCGCCGCACCGCGCGTACTCGTCTGCGGCGGCGGCATCGGCGGCAACGCCGTCGCCCTGCAATTGGTCCGCGCCGGAATCCGGCCGACCGTGGTGGAACGCGCGGCGGCACCCCGCCCCGGCGGTCAGGCCGTCGACCTGCGCGGACCGAGTCGTGACGTCGCGGACCGGATGGGCCTGACGCCGGGCATCGATGCCAAGCGGCTCGACGAGCGCGGCATGCTCTACGTCGACGCGGCGGGCGAGGAATCGCTGCGCATGCCCGCCGACATGTTCGACGGCAAAGGCGGCGTCGCCGAGATCGAGATCACCCGTGGCGACCTGAACCAGGTCCTGCTCGACGCTCTCACCGAAGCCGGGGGCGCGGACTACCGCTATGGCGACCGGGTCACCGAGATCCACCAGGACGCGAACGGCGTCGATGTCACCTTCGCCTCGGGAAACGCCGAGCGCTACGACATCGTCATCGGCGCCGACGGGTTGCATTCCGCCACTCGCGAGCTGGTTTTCGGACCAGAGCGCGACTACAGCACCTACCTGGGCGGATACATGTCCTTCTTCACCATGCCGACCCCGGCGGGCGTGGAGCCGCACTGGTTCTCCATGCATTCCCTGGTTGGCGCGACCGGTATCGGGATCAGGCCCGACGCCGATCCCGCGACGTGCAAGGCACTCGTGGTCGTACGCGGTCCGGCCGATCCGGCGCTGCGCCGCGACGTCACCGCTCAGCAGCGGTTGATCCGGGAGCGGCTCGCAGGCGGCGGGTGGCATGCCGAGGCCATGCTCGCGGCCATGGACGACGCACCGGATTTCTATTTCGACGAACTGGCCAGGATCGAACTGCCGACCTGGTCGCATGGACGGGTCGTACTCCTCGGTGACGCCGGATACTGCGGTTCACCGCTGACCGGGCAGGGCACCGCGATGGCGCTGGTCGGCGCGTACCTGCTCGCGGGCGAGATCGCCGCCGACCCCACCGATCCGCACCGGGCGCTTGCCGCCTACGAGGCCGCGTTGCGCCCGTTCGTGGCGGCCGCGATGGAATTGCCGCCGGGCGGTGTGAAGGCGATGACCCCGTCGACCCGTCTCGGCATCCGCGCGGGCATGGCCGTCTCCCGCCTGATGACGACCAGGATGATGAAACCGCTGATGATGCGCATGCTCAGCAAGACCGATAGTTACACGCTGCCCGATTACCCCCGGGCGGTCCGCTCCGCCTGATCGCGGCTCACCGCGCCGAGCGCGTCGAAATGCTGTCCGAGCCCCTCGATGATCGCCGAAAGCACCCGGTGCGTGATCCGCAGATCGTCCACGCCGAAGTCCGCGATCGCGGCGCGGGTGCTCTGTCCGACCGGGACGAAGAAATCCTCGGCGGCGGCCCGACCCGGTTCGTCGTGGTACAGCAGCACCCGACGCCGATCGGATTCGTCCCCGGCTCGGCGCAGATGACCGGATTCGATCATCCGTTCCACCAGGTAGGTCACCGCCGCCGACGACATCCCCATGAGTGTGCCGAGTCGGCCCGGAGTGAGCGGGACACCCTCGTATTCGGCCGTCGCGATATGAAGCAGGGCGCGGAAATCATTGGGGCGCAGACTGTTCGACCGCGCGAAGATATGACCGAGTTGATCGGAGACAGCGGTGAGCGCGCGCAGGTCGGCGCCGATCTCTCGTTCCAGCGCGGCGCGTTCGGAACCCGCGTCGGCGGGGTGCGCGGCGGCCGTCGCATCACTGTCGGTCACGAGGTCAGCGTACAACTCTCTCCATTGCTTGATAGTTAAGAATATGAGAGAGTCCGTTTCGTGGGTATCTGGGATCGCTACGCCGCCGCCGTCACCTCCCGTCGCTCCTGGGTGTTCCTCCTGCTACTCATCGGACTGTCCGCGGCGCTGATCGGTGGCATCGGCGACAACGACACCGCGGGCCAGGCGCCGAACTCGCTGCCGGATGCCTCGGAATCGGCACGGGCGAAGGAAGTCGCCGCGCAGTTCCCCGACTCCGGTGCCGCCTCGGCCATCGTCGTGGTCACCAGGACCGACGACGGCACGCTCACCGAATCCGACCGTGCCGCGACCGTCGAGGCGCTGACCCGCGCGAACGTCGCCGGGGCGGCCGGTCGGGAGCAGACGGCGCCGGTGCCGTCGCAGGACGGCAGAGCACTGCTCGGTCAGGTCTCGATTCCCGCGCGACTCAACGGGTCGGCACTCACCGACCGGATCGACGCCGTGCGGCAGGCGTCGGGCGAAGGTCTGCCCGACGGACTGCGGCTCCAGATCACCGGCGGTCCCGCCTTCGGCGCCGATATCTCCGATTCGTTCTCCGGAGCGAACACCACCCTGCTCGCCGTCACCGCGATCGTGGTCGCGGTGCTGTTGATCCTGACCTACCGTTCACCGGTGCTGTGGCTCGCGCCGCTGCTCGTGATCGGCTGGGCGGACCGCCTGGCGACGACCGTCGGAACCGGCGTGGCCAGGGCCACCGGCCTGAGTTTCGACGGTTCCACCGCGGGCATCACCAGCGTGCTCGTCTTCGGCGCGGGCACCAACTACGCGCTGCTGCTGGTGTCGCGCTACCGCGACGAACTACACACCGAACGCGATCACCGCACGGCGTTGCGCCGGGCGGTGCGGCGCGCGGGTCCGGCGATCCTGGCGAGCAATCTCACCGTCGTGGCCGCCCTGCTCGTGCTGGTGACGGCATCGGTGCCGAGTACGAGAAGTCTCGGCGCGCTGGCCGCGTCGGGACTGCTGGTCGCCCTGGTCTTCGTCCTGCTCGGCCTGCCCGCCGTGCTGGCCGTCTGCGGGCGAAACATCTTCTGGCCCTTCGTGCCGCGCCCCGACGGTCACGACCCGGCCGAGCGGGGAATATGGCACGCGATCGCGCTGCGGGTCATCCGGCGGCCCGCGCTGGTCGCCGCGAGCGCGACGGCACTGCTCGCCGTCTGCGCCGCCGGACTGTTCACCGTCGACGTCGGACTCTCCCAGACCGAACAGTTCCGCGTCACCGCCGAATCGGTCGACGGATTCGACACCCTCGCGACACATTTCCCCTCCGGCTCCTCCGACCCGGCGCTGGTGATCGCGCGGACCTCGGCCACGTCGCAGGTGCGTGAAACCCTCGCCGCGACGCCGGGCGTCGTCCGCGCCACCGACATCGCGACCGCGCCGACCGGGCTCACCCGATGGTCGGTCGTCATCGATGCCCCGCCCGCCTCCGATCGGGCATTCGACATCGTCGAATCGATGCGTACCCGGCTCGCCGAGATCGACGGCGCGCACGCCGTCGTCGGCGGCAGCGACGCCGAGGAACTCGACGTCACGACGGCCGCCGCACGCGATCGCATGCTGATCATCCCGCTCGTTCTCGCCGTCGTCTGCCTGGTGCTGCTGGCCCTGCTGCGCGCGGTGCCCGCCGCATTGCTGCTGGTCGCGGTCACGGTACTGAGCGCGGTCGCCGCCCTCGGTCTCGGCAGTTGGCTGAGCGTGCACCTGTTCGGATTCCCCGCGATCGACACCGACGTGCCGCTTTTCGCGTTCCTGTTCCTGGTGGCACTCGGTGTCGACTACACGATCTTCCTGGTCACCCGCGCGAAGGAGGAGACACCGGCACACGGCACGACGGGCGGCATCGTTCGCGCGGTCTCCTCGACCGGCGCGGTCATCACCAGCGCGGGAATCGTGCTCGCCGCGGTGTTCTGCGTACTCGGCGTACTGCCGCTGATCACCCTGACGCAGTTGGGAATCGTGGTCGGACTCGGGATCCTGCTCGACACGTTCGTCGTGCGCACGGTCATCATTCCGGCGCTGTTCACCCTGATCGGGCCGCGCATCTGGTGGCCGAGCCGCACGATCGATCCGGACCCGGACGAGGTGGCACTCACCGACCGAACGTCATCGAGCGCCTGAGCCGCCCAGCACCCGCGGTACCCAGTTCGACCAGCAACTCCCCGACCCGCCGCTCGATATCGTCGCGGATCGGACGGACCTGCTCGACGTCGAGACCGGCCGGATCCTCGATGATCCACTCCAGGTAACGCGGTCCGGGCAGCAGCGGGCAGATATCACCGCAGCCCATGGTGATGACGACGTCGGCCGCCGCGATGATGTCCTCGGTCCACGGTTTCGGATATTCGTCGCCGATGTCGACGCCGATCTCCGCCATCGCCGCGACGACGGCCGGATTGAGCGCGGCGCTCGGTTCGGACCCGCCCGACCAGGCCACCGCCCGGCCCCGCGCCAGCTGGGTGAAGAAGCCGAGCGCGATCTGCGAGCGGCCCGCGTTGTGGGTACACAGGAAAAGCACCGTCGGATGGCGACGCGCGACCTTGCCCTCCAGCCGCGCCCGCGCCTGCAACTGCTGACGACAGAAACGTTCGGCCAGCGTCGGCAGGTAGAGCATCACCCGGGAGCGAGCCGCGAATTCGTCGTAGGACGACATCAGATAGTGGTGCACCGTATCCCAGTCGAAAACCGTCACGAATTCGGCGCGCAAACGTTCCTGCGCGCGTTCGAGGGCGATCTCGTGATCGAGTGCCAGGAGTCGATAGGACGGGGTGACTGAATAGTCAGGCACCTGTTCAGCCTGTCAGGCCGTGGTTGAAGCGGCAAGCGAACGTCTCGTGAAACGCCACCGAACGCGGTGCGGCCGAGCCGGTCACCCCTCGTGTGGACCGGCCCGGCCCGTACCTCGGATGGGATCGTCGGCGTGCACAGATTGGTTACCTGTCGCAGTGGTGATGCCTCGATCGCCGATCAGCTCTCGGAAGAGCCATATGCCATGCCTGCCCGACAACGTTCACGGTCGGGCCGGTCACCCCTCGTCGACCGGCCCGACCGGTGTTGTCTCCGGTCCGACTTGTCACCCCTCGTGTGGACAAGTCGAGCCTGGATCCCACCCCGGCAGTGGCTGTTATCCCCCCTTTCCCCGGTTACCGGCGGCAGTGGTCGACAGCGTGCGACCCCGCGTGGTTCGTCCCGTCTGCCATCTGTGCTCCCTTCGTCCTCTGCGGAATGTCTCCGGTGTGGTCCGGCTTCGAGACAAACAATGCCGTCGCGCGCTTGCTGGGGACTTAATAAGACCTTGGAGTAACGAAGTGGCCGGTGCGGAAATCAATTCGCTCCGCCCCGGCGACGTTCGCGGGATGATGTAGGCGGTGCGCCAAAAGGATTGGAGCGACGATGGAAACCGTGGTGGTCTGGGTGCTGGCCTGCCTGCTGTACTGGTGGGGCCTGCTCTGAACGAAGGAAATCCGGCCGCGCGACTGCTCTCGCCCTCGGCACGGCGGGCGCGCGGACCCTGTCCTCATAGGCACCGACGACTTCGCCCCCGGTCATCGACCGGGGGCGAACTGGTTCTCGGGGAACTACGGGCGGGGCGAGGCCGCCGCGGACTGCTCGCGCGAGCGGCAGGCGGGGCACAGACCCCAGAAGACGACCTCGGCCTCGTCGATCGCGAATCCGTGGTTGTCGTCGGGTTCCAGGCACGGGGCGCCGCCCACCGCGCAATCCACGTCGACGACCGTGTCACAGGCACGGCAGACCAGGTGGTGGTGGTTGTCCCCGATCCTGGTCTCGTAGAGCGCCGAGGAGCCCGCGGGCTCTATCCGGCGCAGGATGCCCGCGTTCACGCACGCCCTGAGCACGTCGTAGACGGCCTGGGTCGAGACGGTCCCGAGGGCTTCGCGCACGGTGGCCGCCACCCGTTCGGCGTCCGAATGCGGCCTGGTGGCGACGGCGTCCAACACCGCGAGCCGGGGGGCGGTCACCCGAAGGCCCGCCGCCCGCAACCACTCGCGTGGGCCGCCACTGTTCTGCATGAATTCGATGGTCACCCGTTATTTGGAGTTAGTCAAGAAAGCGAACCCGCATGTGAGGCGACCGACACGCCCCCGGCGCTGTCGTTC
>NZ_JAFMPL010000153.1:0-13334 GCF_019038455.1 Nocardia noduli | reverse complement strand
ATCCACGGGTGGGGACAGGCGGGCGGGTGGCGGCTCGCAGGCCTCCGACGGTCGACATCCGGTCTCAGCGGACATTCTTGGAAGAAATATCCGGGATTCCGTCGACTTCCGGGAGGATCGGCTGCCAGGACCGGGCCCGCACCGGGTGACGGAGGATCGTCCTGGTCCGGGTGGCGGATCTACGCGGGTCCGAGAGGTAGATCTCGTGGTGGCGGCCGTTCATGGTCAGGCTGTTCTCGGCCATGAACGCCTCCATGCGTGCGAGGGTCTCCGGCTCGGTCGCGTACGGCCCGATATGCATGACCGGGATCGCGTCGCCTTCGTGGAATCGTTCGTATTCCGCGCCGGTGATCATCTCGCCGGTGACGAAATCGGGGAGTCGGATCATCATTCGCCACCGCCATTGCTCGCGCGGCACCGACAGCGGCGGGTCGTCGGAATCCACCCACCACTGGCCCTCCAGTTTCGGCACCACGAAATCCCGATCCGCGGCCTTGGCGAGTTTCTTCGCGCCGTACACCGAGCGGTAGAGGGTGCCGACGGCGTCGGTGTACGCCGATCCCAGTGGCGCGCCCTCGCCGGTCACCGTCGCATAGCCGTAGGTGTCGAAGGCGCGCAGCACCGGATCGGTGGGCGCGGTGTAGTAGAGCTTGTCGCTTTTCGCCAGGTCGAGCTTCATCGCGGAACCTTCCTGTCTCGGGGGTGCCGTCGAGCCTGCACCCTCCAGCGGCCGGAGAGTCGAGCGCGCCGTTTCGTGGGAGCGCCGTGTCGCCCGGTCGCCGCGCTCCGGCCACGATTGTGAGACGGTGGAAATATGAACCGGCTCGGTAACGCCACCTCCCCGTACCTGCGTCAGCACGCCGACAATCCGGTGCACTGGCGGGAATGGGATGCCGACGCGCTCGCGGAGGCTGCCGAGCGCGACGTGCCGATTCTGCTGTCGGTCGGGTACGCCTCGTGCCACTGGTGCCATGTCATGGCGCACGAGTCGTTCGAGGACGAGGCGACGGCCGCGCTGATGAACGACAATTTCGTCTGTATCAAGGTCGATCGCGAGGAACGTCCCGACCTGGATTCGGTCTATATGAACGCGACCGTCGCCATGACGGGGCAGGGCGGCTGGCCGATGACGTGTTTCCTCACCGCCGACGGCGCGCCTTTCTACTGCGGTACCTACTATCCGAAGGTGCCGCGCGGCGGGATGCCGTCGTTCGCCCAGTTGCTCACCGCGATCACCGATACCTGGCACAACCGCCGCGATGACGTCCGGCAAGCATCCGAGCAGGTCAGCGAGGCGTTGCGGGCCCAGGCGGGCGGTCTGCCCGACGCCGAGTTCGCGGTCACCGACGAACTGCTCGATCACGCGGTTCGCGCCGTGCTTGCCGACGAGGATCCCGAGCACGCGGGTTTCGGCGGCGCGCCCAAATTCCCGCCGTCGGCACTGCTGGAGGGTCTGCTGCGCAGTGCGGAGCGCACCGGTGACGCGGAGGTGTTCGCGGTGGTGGACCGCACCGCCGAAGCGATGGCGCGCGGCGGGATCTACGACCAGTTGCGCGGCGGTTTCGCCCGTTACTCGGTCGACGCGGCCTGGGTGGTGCCGCATTTCGAGAAGATGCTCTACGACAACGCCCAATTGCTGCGCGTCTACGGACATCTCGCGCGTCGCGGCGGTTCGTCGCTGCCGCTGCGGATCACCCGGGAGACCGTGGGATTCCTGCTCGATGATCTCGGCACCGCCGAGGGCGGTTTCGCGTCCGCGCTCGATGCCGACACCCACCTCGAACCGGGCGGTCCCGGTGTCGAGGGCGCCACCTACGTGTGGACGCCCGCCGAGCTGGTCGGCGAACTCGGTCCTCTCGACGGCGCTTGGGCCGCAGAGGTTTTCGGGGTGAGCACGGCGGGCAATTTCGAACAGGGGACGTCGGTGCTCACCCGCTACGTCGACCCGGATGATCTCGACCGCCTCGAACAGGTCGGTGCGGTGTTGCGCAAATCTCGCGACGGCAGGCCGCAGCCCGCACGCGACGACAAGGTCGTCACCGCCTGGAACGGTATCGCGATCACCGCCCTCATCGAGGCCGGTGCCGCGCTGGGGCAACAGGATTGGGTCGACGCCGCGCTGCGGTGCGCGCGGTTCCTCGTCGCCGAGCACGTGGTGGACGGTCGGGTGCGCCGTGCCTCGCTCGGCGGCGCGGTCGGCGCGGCGCCAGGCGTACTCGAGGATTACGCCTGGCTGTCGGTGGCCCTGCTGGCATCGCACCAGGCGACCGGCGAGATCGACTGGCTGCATCGGGCGCAACGGCTGCTCGATACGGTGATCGAGCATTTCGCCGACCCGGACGTCCCCGGCAGCTGGTACGACACCGCGGACGACGCCGAAACTCTCGTGGCCCGCCCGCGCGACCCCATCGACGGCGCGACCCCGGCAGGCGCTTCCGTGCTCGCCGAGGCCTTGCTGACCGCCGCCGCGACGAGTGGTCCGGCCGAGTCGGTGCGCTACCGCGAACTCGCCGACGAAACCCTGCGGCGCGGTGCGATCGTCCTCGCCCGCGCTCCCCGTTCGGCCGGGCAGTGGCTGACGGTCGCCGAAGCGGCGCTGCGCGGACCGCTACAGGTCGCGATCGCCGTACCGGAATCGGCCGAAAAAGGTTCCACCGCTGCTGATCTCGCGACTGCGGCGCGTCTCGACGCCCCCGGCGGGACGGTCGTCATCGCCGCACCGGCCGACGCGGTTCCGCTGCTTGCCGACCGTCCCGCTGTCGGTGGCACCGCCGCCGCCTATGTCTGCCGCGGGACGGTCTGCGATCTCCCGGTCACCACGGCCGAGGAATTGCGCGCCTCGCTCACCCGCTGAACGGGAGGCTGCGGTTTCCGAAACCTCGGTCCGGCAGCCGGTGACTTCACGCCTTCGTCGTCCGCCTGGCAGTCGGGGGTCGGCGCACCACGGGTGTACGTGACGGGTACCTGGACCTGTGCTCGGCGTTCAGCTCTGTCGATCGCGGCGATCAGCGGTCCGCGTGACTCGGATCCGGGATGGAGCGGTGGGCCTCCGCCGCGGGGCTCAGCGCCTCGGATTCGGGGACGGTGGTGATTTCCGGATCCGCTGTTCGCGGCGTGGAATCCAGGCCGGAAGGCTCGAAATCGGTCCAGCACGCGGTCGGTTCGGGGCGGCCGCGTAGCTGAATGTGGTCGTACAGCGTCCATTTGGCCCGTTCGTGCGCGGAGGTGGCCTCGATGATCGCGTTGCTCACCAGGATTCGCCTCGGTGTCGCCTTGGCTTCGGTGGTGAGCCTGGCCGCCTCGTTGACGGCGTCACCGATCACGGTGAATTCCAGGCGGGTGTCGGTGCCGACGTCACCGGCGAAAACCTGTCCGCGCGCGACACCGATGCCGATATCGAGTTCACCGCTGGCGATCACCTCGTCCCTGATCCTGCGGGCGGCGCGCAAGGCCGGGGTCGCGTTGTCGCGCAGCGCGAGCGGCGCGCCGAAGACGCACAGCGCGGCGTCGCCCTCGAATTTGTTGACCAGACCGTCGTTCTCCTCGGTCGCGGCGACCACGATGGCGAGCAGCCGATTGAGTTTGGCGACGAATTCCTGCGGCGACAATCCGGTGGACAGCGCCACCGAACCCGTGACGTCGACGAAGAGCGCCGACACCACCCTGACGTCGCCGGTGAGGTCCATCCCGCGCGTCAGTGCGCGTTCGGCGACCTCGTCGCCCACGTGCCTGCCGAAGACGTCGCGCATCCGTTCACGTTCGAGCAGATTCGCCGACAGTTCGTTGACCGAATGTTCGAGCCGCCCGATCTCGCTGGTGCTGCCGACCGAGACCCGCACATTCGATTCGCCGTGGGTGATCCGGTCGAGCGCCAGTCGCAGCGCCCGCAACGGCGCGGCGACGGAGATGGCGAGGAATGTGGTGGCGAGCGCTCCGACGACGATGCCCACCGCGGCGAGGTAGATGGCGGTGCGGATGCGATTCGGTGCGCCCGACACCGGATCGGCGAGGACGACGATCAGCATGAGCAGCGGCATCGCGCCCGAGACCGCCCAGGTGACGACCACCCGGATCAGCACCGACGAACTCCAGTGCATCGTCGCGCCGAGTACTCCCGCCACGACCGGGATGGTCGGCCGGATCAGCCGGTCGACGATGAGGAAGGTCACCGCCGCCGATTGCAGACCACCGAGCAGGAACAGCACGGCGGTGACACCCATGTTGTTGTTCTCGGTGAGATGCGTGAACATCGATGCCGCGATGATCACCCCGGGAATCCACAGGGCGAGCGCTCGCGCGGTGATGGCGATGGGCAGGCGCAACAGTTGGCGCGCTTCGTCGGGTGTGGGTTTGCGTCCGGCGTCCAGCCAGGCGAAGTAGACGGTGCGATCGCGCACGGCGAGTCCGATGCCGACGAGGAATCCGATGGCTGGGTAGATGCCGACCAGGGCCATCGTGCGCGGCCAGTCCGCGCCGAGTCTGCCGAGGAAACCGCTGAGCCACAACTCGGTGACGATGACGGCCAGACCGCTGAGATTGGCCGCGATCACCACGACGGCCAGCCCCCAGCGGGCTTTGAGCGCCCAGAACGCGAATTTGGCGATCACGACGCGCGCACATCCCGTCGCGGTGTCCTCCGGTCCGGTCCGGCGGCGTGAGTGAATGCAGCGCGCGGCGGCGCGAACCGGTGGCACCGCACCCGCGTGGCGGGACGAGGTGATCTCCCGATACTCCTTCGGTTGTCCAGCGTCACGATTCCGACTGTATTGCGGACCCGGCGCTCCCACGGCGGCACTCGCGTTTTCGACGCGCGTTTCGGTGCGGGCAGCACTCGGTCGCGAAGTATTCCGGTCACGGTGCGGTCCGGTTCAGCGCAGGACGACCAACCAGATCGCGATGTAATGGCACAGTGCCGCCAGCACCGTCGCCGCGTGGAAGAACTCGTGATGCCCGAAGACCTCGGGCCAGGGATTCGGCCATTTGGTGGCGTAGAGGATCGCGCCCGCGCTGTAGACGAGTCCGCCGACGAGCAGCAGGATCAGCGGGGCGAGCCCGACCTGGTCGTGCAGGCGACCGGCCACCGGCACCACCGCCCAGCCCAGCAGCAGATACAGCGGTACCCCGACCCACGGCGGTGCGGTCGGCCAGAGCAGTTTCAGCGCGACACCGGCGAGCGCTCCCGCCCACACCACGGCCAGCAGGGTCCGTCCGGTGCTTCCTGGCAGTCCGAGCAGGGCGAACGGCGTGTAACTGCCCGCGATGAACAGGAAGATCATCGAGTGGTCGGCGCGTTTCATCCGGATGCGGGTGCCCGGGGATTTCCAGGTCACCCGGTGGTAGATCGCGCTGATTCCGAACAGTCCGCAGACGGTAAGGCCGTAGATCAGCGTCGACCAGCCCGCGGTCGCCGAAATGGTGGCGGCCTTCGCGACGAGGGCGATCACGGCGACGGCGGCGATACCGACCGCCCACGTGTGGATCCAGCCCCGCATCCGCGGTTTGACCAGCGCGTCGACCAGCCGTTCACTCGGGTGCGCGCCGACCGGCGCCGCGTCGACGGCACCGACTGATTCGGACAAAGCTACCTCCTGGGTGACCCGTGAGTAACCTACGGTACCGTAAGTTAGGCGCGCTCGGCTACTGCGCCGAGGAAACGCGGTCGATGCTCGGCTCGTGGTCGTGGGGCGTACTGTTGGACGCCGTGGAGCTTCCGAGTCAGGTGCGTGGTCTGCCTTACCGCATCTACGAGGCGCGGCTGTCCAAGCAGCTGGCCGGCAAACAGCACCCCCGGCACGTCGCGGTGATGTGTGATGGCAATCGCCGCTGGGCTCGGGAGAACGGTTTCACCGATGTGAGCCACGGCCACCGGGTCGGCGCGCTGAAAATCGCCGAACTCGTCGGCTGGTGTGCCGACGAGGGCATCGAGATGGTCACCGTCTACCTGCTCTCGACCGAGAATCTGCAACGCGACCCCGAGGAACTGGAAACCCTCTTCGAGGTCATCACCGACGTGGTCGAGGAACTGTCGGCCCCGGAACAGAACTGGAGCGTGCGCATCGTCGGCACGCTCGACGGATTTCCCGAACTCATCGCCAAACGTCTGCGCACCGCGGCCGAACGTACCGACGGACGCGACGGTGTGCACGTGAACGTCGCCGTCGGCTACGGCGGTCGCCAGGAGATCACCGACGCGGTCCGCAAACTGATGCGCCTGGAGATGGCGGCCGGGGAGACCGGCGAGGATCTGGTGCAGTCGATCACCGTCAACGCCATCGGCCAGCATCTCTACACCTCGGGCCAACCGGACCCCGACCTCGTCATCCGCACCTCCGGCGAGCAGCGGCTGTCCGGTTTCCTGTTGTGGCAGAGCGCCTATTCCGAGATCTGGTTCACCGAGGCCTACTGGCCCGAGTTCCGCCGCGTCGACTTCCTGCGTGCCCTACGCGATTACGCCGCGCGCCACCGCCGATTCGGGGTGTGACACCGGCTTTCGGCGCGGGTATGCGGCCGGATACGGATCAGCTTGTGCGCGTGGAGATCACAGTTTGCGCAGCCGCAGGCGGTTGATGGAGTGATCGGCGTCCTTGCGCAGGACGAGAGTGGCGCGCGGGCGGGTGGGCAGGATGTTGTCCACGAGGTTCGGGCGGTTGGTGGAATGCCAGATCTCCTGTGCCGCCGCGGTCGCCTGCGCGTCGTCGAAGCCGGCGTAGTGGTGGAAGTGCGCGTTCGGGGCGGCGAAGGCGGTCGCGCGCAGTGCGAGAAACCTTTGCACATACCACTTCTCGATATCCTCGATGCGCGCGTCGACGTAGATCGAGAAGTCGAACAGATCCGAAACCATCAGGCGCGGACCGGTTTGCAGCACATTGAGGCCTTCTACGATCAGGATGTCGGGCTGGCGAACGCAGTGCAACTTGCCCGGCACGATGTCGTAGGAGATATGTGAATACACCGGTGCGCACACTTCGGCGGCGCCGGATTTCACCTCGGTGACGAAACGCAGGAGTTTACGGCGGTCGTAGCTATCCGGGAAACCTTTGCGGTGCATTATCCCGCGTCGGGTCAGTTCCGCGGTGGAATAAAGGAATCCGTCGGTTGTGATCAAATCCACACGGGGGTGATGATCCCATCGCGCCAGCAATGCCTGGAGAACACGGGCCGTGGTGGATTTCCCGACCGCGACACTGCCCGCGACGCCGATCACGAACGGCACCTGCTTGTCCGGATGCTTTTCCCCGAGGAAGGTCGCGGTCGCCGCGAACAGCCGCTGACGTGCCGCCACCTGCAGGTGGATGAGTCGAGCGAGGGGAAGGTAGACCTCGGCGACTTCTTCGAGATCTATCTGTTCGCCGAGACCGCGCAGGCCGATCAGTTCTTCCTCGGTGAGCACCAGCGGAGTCGATTTGCGCAGCGTTCGCCACTGCTTCCGATCGAATTCCACATAGGGGCTCGGCTCGCTCATTCGTGCCACTTACCCGACGCTCCATTTCCGCAAACACCCACACAACGGGTATGGACGCTGTGAGATTCGGTCTAGCTCTCGCCGCATGGCCGAATTGTCCTCCGCATCAACAATGTGTGGCACACGGGGTCTTGCTACCCGCCGGTAACCGAGTCGATACCCGGCGTTCTCCCCACTAATGTGGCGACCATGGATGCGCATCCGCTGGTGATCGAGTACCTGCGTCTCGGCTTGGCCTTCGATCGCTTGGAAGAGGGTTTCGTCGACGCCTATACCGGTGATCCGGTCCTGCGCAGGGAGGTGGAGAACGCGCCGCCGCCGCAGCCGAGCGAACTGGCGCGCCGGGCCGCCGACCTGCGTGCGGCACTGCCCGAGGCGGGACTCGCGCCCGAGCGCACCGAATTCCTCGATGTCCATCTGCGGGCGCTGGAATGCTCGGGGCGCAAGTTCGCCGACGAGTCGATCGGATTCGTCGACGAGGTGCGCGCCTATTTCGATGTCGAGATCGCCCCCGGGGACGTCGACGACTACCGCGACGCGCACCGGCGGATGGATGAGGTGCTGGCGGGCGAGGGTCCGTTAGCCGAGCGGGTCGCCGCGCACCGCCGGGCCGACGAGATTCCGCCGGAACGGTTGCAGGCGTGCGTCGACGCGTTCTCCGGCGCGCTGCGCGAACTGGTGCGTGAGCGCTACCCGCTGCCCGACCACGAGCACGTCACCTACGAGGTGGTCGGTGACAAGCCGTGGTCGGGATTCAACTACTACCTCGGCAATTACCATTCCAAGGTCGCGATCAACTCCGACCTCAAACAGCACATGGCGAATCTGCCGCATCTGATCGCGCACGAGGCCTACCCGGGCCATCACACCGAGCACTGCCGCAAAGAGGCCGGACTGGTGGCGGCGGGTCAAGCCGAGCAGACGCTGTTCCTGGTGAACACCCCGCAATGCCTGATGGCAGAAGGGCTCGCCGATCTCGCGCTGCGCTCGATAGTCGGTCCGGGCTGGGGTCGGTGGGCGCAGGAGATCTACGCCGATCTGGGGCTGCGATTCGACGGTGAGCGCGCCGAACGGCTGGCGACCGCGTCGGCGGATCTACTCGGTGTGCGCCAGGACGCCGCGCTGCTGCTGCACGATCAGCACCGCGACGAGACCGAGGTGGCCGAATTCCTGCAACGCTGGAACATGTTGACCCCGGACCGTGCGCGCCAGTCGCTGCGCTTCCTGTCCTCGCCGCTGTGGCGCGCCTACATCAGCACCTACGTGGAGGGCTATCGGCTGCTCGGCGGCTGGCTGGACCGGGCGGGGGACGCGGACGAGCGCGCCGATCGCTTCCGGCGTCTGCTCGACGAACCGCTCACCCCGGGCGCGGTCCGGGCCATGTAGACGAATCGGCCCCGTCGCGATGCGGCGGGGCCGGTAGGTGAAGTCTTCTCAGGTTGTGGCCGGGATTACCAGTTGGCGCACGCGGCTCCGCCGCCGGACAACGAACAAGTGGACTGGAGCAACGCCTTCAGCAGTGCTTCGATCGGCGAGGCAGCGATGAAATTGAGCAGCATGTTGTCTTCCTCGGATGTGTCAGGTGGACAGTGCCGTCCATCTGACTGGAGATAATGTCACATGCACCCGACTATCAGATGTCACAGTATGAAATCGGTTGTCAGGACGGCGTGAAGGTGATGCGCACCGAAATCGGATCCGTTTCCAGCGCCTTGGTCGCCCACGCCGTCGCGGGTTTGCTGAACCTGCCGCCCGCGAAGGTGCGAGCCCGGGCGACGACATCGTCGTCGGGGACGAACGCCGCGGTGCCGGTGCGCCAGATATCGCCGTGGCGCAGTCTGACCCGTGGATCGGCGGCGATATTGCGGGCCCAGCCCGCGCGCGGCCCGTGCTGGCAGATCACCCACGCGCCCTCGTCGTCGATCGAGACGGTGACCGGGACGCGGCGGGGCGCGCCGGTTTTCGCGCCGGTGGTCTCCAGTTCCGCGAGCAGCGCCGAGCGCACGCCGATCCGGTCGAGCAGTCGGACGGCGGGGTTGGCGAGGTAGCGGCCGATGAATCGTTCGCGCTTGAATTTGCGCAGAGTCGTGGTGTCGCTCATGGGTTTTCCGATCGTCGGATCAGCGGAAGACGACGCAGGTCGTGGTGCCGTGTGCGACCAGGCGACCCTGCTCGTCGACGACGCGCCCCTCGGCGGTCGCGGTGGTTCGGCCCACGTGGATGGTGGTTCCGGTGGCGGTGAGGCGGCGGCCGTCGGTGGGGGCGGAGCGGATGTAGTTCACCTTCAGTTCCAGTGTCGTGTAGCCGACGCCCGCGTCGAGGGTGGTGTGCACCGCGCAGCCCATCACCGAATCCAGCAGGGTCGCGCAGATGCCGCCGTGGGTCGTGCCGAGGGGATTGGCGAAATCGGGGCGGGTCTGTAGCGCGAACACGGCGCGACCGTGTTCGAGTGCGTCGACTTCCATGCCGAGCAGGTCGCCGATGTAGGGCGGACGGTCTTCCATCGTCATGGCGGTTCGCAGCATGTCGAGGCCGGACAGTGCGGAGTAGTCGATTCCGGTGGTCGTCATCAATCCCGTCCTTTCGATGAACCGATCGGTCCATATCTGCCATAATTGCAACATGGACCGATCGGTTCACGCAACCTGTCGGCGTGGCGGGACCGAGATGGACACGACTGTGGAGGCGATATGGCGGCTGGGCCACGGGACCGGCTGATCGAGGGCGCGATCGAACTCGTGCGGGAACAGGGTGTGCACGGCGCGGGCCTGTCCGCGCTGCTCGACCGCAGCAGGGCCTCGCGCAATTCGCTGTACCAGCATTTCCCCTCGGGAAAGGGCGAACTGGTCGAGGCGGCGACGAAGGTGGCGGGAGAGCGCATGGCCGTCGTTATCGACAAGGTCACTGCGACGGGAACGCCGCACCAGTGGCTCGCGGCGCTCGTCGAGTGGTGGAAACGGGCGCTGGAATCCAGCGGCTACACCGCGGGCTGCCCGGTCGTCGGCGCGGCGCTCGCCGAATCCGAACCGGATGTCCAGGCCGCGGCGGGCGCGGCATTCGCGGACTGGACCGCGCGACTGGCTGTCGCGCTGACCGGGGCGGGCGTGCCGGGGGAGCGCGCCGATTCGCTCGCCGGATTCGTGATCAGCGCCCTGGAAGGGGCGATCGTGCAATCCCGAGCCATGAAATCCACCCGACCGCTCGATGACGTGCTGGTCAATATCGGGCCCATGCTCGAAGCGCCACGCGCGGCCCATACACTGAGGCCGTGACGCAGACGACCGCCTCTGTCAATACCCAGTCTCTCGGTGAGCTCGATCCGGAGCTCGCTGCCGCGATGGCGGGTGAACTCGCGCGCGAGCGCGACACCCTGGAAATGATCGCGTCGGAGAATTTCGTGCCGCGTGCGGTGCTCCAGGCCCAGGGCAGCGTCCTGACCAACAAGTACGCCGAGGGTTACCCCGGTCGGCGCTACTACGGCGGCTGCGAGCACGTCGACGTGGTGGAGACCCTGGCCCGTGATCGTGCCAAGGAATTGTTCGGCGCCGATTTCGCCAACGTGCAGCCGCATTCGGGTGCCCAGGCCAACGCCGCGGTGCTGATGGCGTTGATGAACCCGGGTGAGAAGCTGCTCGGTCTGGATCTGGCGCACGGTGGTCACCTGACCCACGGCATGCGGTTGAACTTCTCCGGCAAGCTGTACGAGGTCCACTCCTACGGGGTGAGCAAGGAAGACCACCGCGTCGACATGGACGAGGTGCGCAAGATCGCCCTCGAGGCACGTCCGAAGGTGATCGTGGCGGGGTGGTCGGCGTATCCGCGGCACCAGGATTTCGCGGCGTTCCGTGAGATCGCCGACGAGGTCGGCGCGTACCTGTGGGTCGACATGGCGCATTTCGCCGGGCTGGTCGCCGCGGGTCTGCATCCCTCCCCGGTCCCGTACGCCGATGTGGTGTCCTCGACGGTGCACAAGACCCTGGGTGGACCGCGTTCGGGTCTGATCCTGGCCAAGCAGGAATTCGCCAAGAAGCTCAACAGTTCGGTGTTCCCGGGTCAGCAGGGCGGCCCGCTCATGCACGCGATCGCGGCCAAGGCCGTGGCGTTCAAGATCGCCGCGGGCGAGGAGTTCCGGGACCGGCAGGCACGCACGCTGTCCGGGGCCAAGATCCTGGCCGAGCGTCTGACCGGCGCGGATGTGGCGGGTAAGGGCATCAGCGTGCTCACCGGCGGCACCGACGTGCATCTGGTGTTGGTGGATCTGCGTAATTCCCAGCTCGATGGTCAGCAGGGCGAGGATCTGCTGCACGAGGTCGGGATCACGGTCAACCGCAACGCTGTTCCGTTCGACCCGCGCCCGCCGATGGTGACCTCCGGGCTTCGTATCGGCACCGCCGCACTGGCCACCCGTGGTTTCGGTGACGCCGAATTCACCGAGGTCGCCGACATCATCGGTACCGCGTTGGCCGGTGGCTCCGATACCGAGACCCTGCGCGGGCGGGTATCGAAACTGGCGCAGTCGGTTCCGCTGTACCAGGGCCTCGAGGACTGGCACCTGCTCGGCTGAGCTTCCGCTTTCCGCCCTCCGCTTTCCGCCCTCCGCCCTCCGCTTTCCGCTCGATGATCGCCCGCACGGAAACCCGTGCGGGCGTTGTCGTTTCCGCGCTACGACGTCCTCGCTCGTGCCCGGACGATCGTCTCGTTCAGGTAGCGGGTGATGTCGGTACCGGTAGCGGGCCGGATCATCAACGCGCGGTTGGCGGGTATCTCGCAATAGCGACCGTCCTCGGTGTCGATCCATCGGATTCGGCCGATGCGCTGCGCGTCACCGTTGCGCGGGCCGCGCAGCACCGTTGCCGTACCCCGCGTGGTCGAGGGCTGACGCCAGAAACGGCGATAGCGTTCCTGCACCGCGCGCACCGGATCGTTGTCGAACGGGTCGGGGCGATCGGTGGCGAGATCATCGAGCAGGTAGGTCTTCTCCAGCGCGGTGCCCGGTGGCGGATCGGGCAGCACCCTGATCAATTCGGCGGCGAGCTGGTCGGCGCGACATCGCCGCAGGCGTACCTTGCCACCGTCGGCCGCCGGATTCTGGAAGGCGATCACGCCCGCCCCGGTCCGGGTCGCGCCCGCGACGCCGCGTATCTCGACACCGTCGCGCCGATCGTCGACGCCGAACAGTTCCACGCGCCACTCCGGATGACTCAGGACCCGTAACGCCCGATGCAGGGGGACGTGATCGTCGCCGGCCAGTTCGGAGCGGAATTGCTCCTGGTATTCCTGGTATTCGCGCATTCCGGGGAAGCGGCTGGTGAATCGGAACGGGAACGGCAACCGATCCAGCCCGGTGCCGAACCAGGCCGCCGCGAACTGTTCGGCGGACAACGTCCACTGCGACATCACTGGGCTCCGATCGCGGGCGGGACGGTCCGTTCCACCTCGCCCAGGAGTTCGGTCGCGTGTTCCTCGCTGCGCAGATATCGCGGTGACCGATGCTCACCGTCCTCCTCCGGCTTGACGCGCGGAGTCATCATGCCCGCGTATCCCGCGCCACCGGGAACGACCGGCCGAGCCGGGACGGCCGCCGGGGCAGCGGGCTGCGCCGACTGCGCCGCCGGTTGGGCAGGCACCGAAACACCGGGTCGCGGTTGCGCGCCCGAATTCGGTGCCGCGTTCGGATTGTGCGAGGCGGAGGTATCCGATCGACCGGACGCACCAGGTGCGGTTTCACTCGGTGCGTTCGCTGTGAACTGCGGTGTTCCGGGGTTGAACGGCGTGTAGGTCGGCACACCGGCGGTGGAGCCGACGCCGGGCACGCTGCTGGAGAACGGGGTGTGTGAGACCGGTTGCGGGGAGAGGGGTTGCGGGGAGAGGG
>NZ_JAFMPL010000152.1:0-13443 GCF_019038455.1 Nocardia noduli | reverse complement strand
CTCGCGTCCGAGCGGTCGATACTCGCGACTTCGTCGCATTGTCTCGACCGCTCGGACGCGAGACGGCCGCGAACGGGCGCTCGTAAGGCTCGCGCCGTGAGGGTGGGGGTCGTGGTGTTTAGACTCAGTTGGCTGTTCTGAACCATCGCCTGAGCTCAGGAGTCGCAATGCCCACCCACCGTCCACCTCTTGCTGGACTGGCCGCGGTGGCCGGTGCCGACGCGGCCCTGCGGACCGTCGCCGACCTGGTGGGGAAGTCTTCGGTCGAGCTCGTCGCGCCGTCGGCGGCGCGGCCGTTCGTCTCGGCCACGGTCGCGGTGAAACGGCCGGTGGTCGTGGTGACGGCCACGGGGCGTGAGGCCGATGATCTGGCGGTCGAGTTGACCGAGATGCTGGGTGAGGCGGTCGCGCAGTTCCCGTCCTGGGAGACGCTGCCGCACGAGCGACTGTCGCCGGGGGCGGATACGGTCGGGCGCAGGCTGGAGGTGCTGCGGCGGCTGGCGCATCCGGAGGACCCGGTGTTCCCGGTGCCGCTGCGGGTGGTGGTGACCACGGTGCGCTCGCTCATGCAGCCGATGGCGGCGGGGCTGGGGGATATCGAGCCGGTCGTGCTGCGGGTCGGGGCGGAATTCGACTTCGACGGATTGCTCACGCGGCTGGTGGAATTCGCTTACACGCGGGTCGACATGGTGGGCAAGCGCGGTGAGTTCGCGGTGCGCGGTGGCATTCTCGACGTCTTCCCGCCGACCGCCGATCATCCGGTGCGCGTGGAGTTCTGGGGTGACGAGATCACCGAACTGCGCCCGTTCTCGGTGGCCGATCAGCGCTCGCTCGGCGAGATCGAGGTGGATCTCGTCGTCGCGACGCCGTGCCGGGAACTGCTGCTGACCGAGGCGGTGCGCGACCGGGCCTCGGAGGTGGCCGCCGACAACGCGGCCGACGCGGCGCTGGTCGAGATGCTGGAGAAACTCTCCCAGGGCATTCCCGTCGACGGCATGGAAGCGCTGCTGCCGGTGCTGCAACCCGGTGAACTGCGCCTGCTGACCGAGGTACTGCCCGACGACACCCACCTGCTGCTGTGCGATCCGGAGAAGATCCGCACCCGCGCCGCCGACCTGGTCCGCACCGGGGAGGAATTCCTGGAAGCCTCGTGGACCGCGGCCTCCTTCGGCGCCTCCGCGCCGCTGGGCGCGCACGGTCTGGATCTGGCCGCCTCCGGGTACCGGGGGCTGCCCGAGATCCACGAGAGCGCGAACCGGCGTGGGCTGTCGTGGTGGACCATGAGCCCGCTGACCTCGGGCGATCCCGCCGAGGTCGTCCTGCCGCTGCTGGCAGGACCCACCGCGCGCGGTTCCGAGGAACTGGTCGCGACGATCTTCGCCTCGCTGCGCGCGCACGTCGCGACCGGCGGACGCGCGGTGGTGGTGGTCGCGGGTCACGGCACCGCGCAGCGCGTGCTGGAACGACTTGCCGACGCGGAAGTGCCCGCGGGGGTGCTCGACAGCGCGGAGGAACCGAGTCCCGGCCTGGTCGGTGTGCTGTGCGGTTCCCTGCACGACGGCCTGGTCTTCGAGGACGCGGGACTGGTGGTCGTCGCGGAATCCGACCTCACCGGAAACCGGGTCACCGCACCCGGCGAAGGTAAGCGGCTGCCCGCCAAACGACGCAATCAGGTGGACCCGCTCGCGCTCAACGCGGGCGATATGGTCGTGCACGATCAGCACGGAATCGGCCGCTTCGTCGAGATGATCGAACGTACCGTCGGCGGTGCTCGCCGCGAATACCTGGTTATCGAATACGCGCCCGGAAAGCGCGGCCAGCCGGGCGACCGGCTGTTCGTTCCGATGGAATCGCTCGACCAACTCTCGCGCTATGTCGGCGGTGAGATGCCGAGCCTGTCCAAACTGGGCGGTTCGGACTGGGCCAATACGAAACGCAAGGCGCGCAAGGCGGTTCGCGAGATCGCGGGCGAACTCGTGCAGTTGTACGCGGCCAGGCAGGCGGCTCCAGGTCACGCCTTCGGCAAGGACACCCCGTGGCAGCAGGAGATGGAGGACGCGTTCGCGTTCACCGAGACGGTCGACCAGATGACCGCCATCGCCGAGGTCAAATCCGATATGGAGAAGCCGGTGCCGATGGACCGCGTGGTCTGCGGCGACGTCGGTTACGGCAAGACCGAGATCGCGGTGCGCGCGGCGTTCAAGGCGGTCCAGGACGGTAAACAGGTCGTGGTGCTGGTGCCGACGACACTGCTGGCCCAGCAGCATCTCCAGACCTTCGCCGAGCGGGTCGCGGGATTCCCGGTGACGGTGAAGGGCCTGTCGCGCTTCACCGATGTCGCCGAATCGCGCGAGGTGCTCGCGGGGATGGCCGACGGTTCGGTCGATATCGTGGTCGGCACACACCGGCTGCTCCAGACCGGTGTGCGCTGGAAGGATCTCGGCCTGGTCGTGGTCGACGAGGAACAGCGCTTCGGTGTCGAACACAAGGAACACATCAAGGCGCTGCGCACCCACGTCGACGTGCTGACCATGTCGGCCACCCCGATTCCGCGCACCCTGGAGATGAGCCTGGCGGGCATCCGCGAGATGTCGACCATCCTGACCCCGCCCGAGGAACGCCACCCGGTGCTCACCTACGTCGGCGGGTACAACGACAAACAGGTCACCGCCGCCATCCGCCGCGAACTGCTCCGCGACGGGCAGATCTTCTACGTGCACAACCGGGTCTCCTCGATCGACAAGGCCGCCAAGCGGATTCGCGATCTGGTGCCGGAGGCGCGGGTGGTCGTCGCGCACGGCCAGATGCACGAGGACATGCTCGAGCAGACGGTCCAGGGCTTCTGGGAACGTGAATTCGACGTCCTGGTGTGCACCACGATCATCGAGACCGGACTCGACATCTCCAACGCCAACACCCTGGTCGTGGAACGCGCCGACGCGCTCGGTCTGTCACAGCTGCACCAGTTGCGCGGTCGCGTCGGGCGGAGCCGGGAACGCGGCTACGCCTACTTCCTGTACCCGCCGGAGAAACCGCTCACCGAGACCGCCTACGACCGGCTCGCGACCATCGCGCAGAATTCCGACCTCGGCGCGGGTATGGCGGTGGCGATGAAGGATCTCGAGATCCGCGGCGCCGGAAACGTTCTCGGCGCGGAACAGTCCGGCCATGTCGCCGGTGTCGGCTTCGATCTGTACGTGCGACTGGTCGGCGAGGCGGTGGAGGCCTACCGGGCCGCCGCCGACGGCAAACCGATCGTCACCGAGGAGGTCAAGGAGGTCCGCATCGACCTCCCCGTCGACGCGCATATCCCGCCCGACTACATCGCCAGCGATCGGCTGCGGCTGGAGGCGTATCGCAAACTCGCCGCCGCACAGGACGATTCGGCGCTCGCCTTGGTGGTGGAGGAACTCGTCGACCGTTACGGCCCGCTGCCGGTCGAGGTCGGTCGGCTGGTGTCGGTGGCGAAACTGCGTCTGCTGGCGCGCGAGTACGGCGTCACCGAGATCGCGGTGGCCGGGACCACGCTGAAGATCTCCCCGCTGCTGAATCTCCCCGATTCCAAACAACTCCGGCTCAAGCGCATCTATCCGAGCGCCTCCTACAAGCCCGCGAGCGGTGTGGTGCAACTGCCCCTGCCCCGGGTGCAGGACAGTGTCGGCGCGGACCGGGTCCGCGATGTCCGGTTGCTGCAATTCGTCGCCGACCTGCTGCTGGCGCTGGACGGCAAGGCACAGGGTGCGGTGGATCTCACCGTCGCGACCGAGGTGGCCGCGAATTGATGGATCGGCGCGACGAGGTCGGTGCGGTGCGTCGGGTCGCGGCAGGTCTGGCCGACGCCGTCGAGGTGATGGATCGGTTGTGGAGTTTCGGTGGCTGGGAGGTCACCCAGACCCATGACTCGCTGCGCCCTTACCTGCTGGAGGAGACCTACGAACTCCTCGACGCCATCCAGGACGACGACGCGGAGACCATCAAGGAGGAACTCGGCGATCTGCTGCTCCAGGTCCTCTTCCATTCCAGGATCGCCGAGGCGGCAGGGGAGTTCACCGTCGATGAGGTGGCCGCCGCGCTCGTCGCCAAACTCGTCAATCGCAGCCCGCATCTGGTCGGTTCTTCGCTCGACCCCGCCGCGACGGTCGCCGACAAGATCGCCGCCCAGGAACTCGCCTGGGAGGAACGCAAATCGGCGGAGAAGGCCAGGCGTTCCTGCCTGGACGGCATCGCCATGGCCCAGCCCGCGCTCGCACTGGCCGAGAAGGTCATCGCGCGCGGCACCAAAGCGGGTCTGCCCGACGACCTGATCCCGGACGAGCTGCGCGTGGTTCGCCTCGGTGGTCCCGACAGCGCCGAGGAACGCCTGCGCAAGGCCACGCTGACCTTCGCCGCGACGATTCGCGCCACGGAGGACGCCGCCGAAACCGCATGCGGCGAACGTCGTCGGCTGAGCGCGGGTGAGTGGCGTCGCTACTGGCCCTGAGGCGCTCGGCGACGCCTCCGACACCGAAGTCACACCTACCCGCAAGCTTGCCGTCACCGCCCGTCGGGAATCCTGTCGGTAGGGCTTCGCTAAGGTGGCGGGGATTCCGATGCCAATGGCGGGCACACCGCCGGGAGGATGTACGGTCCGGTGCACATCGGCAGAGTCGCGGAGTACCCGCGACCGGATCACGTGTTGTTCCACTTGAGCGACACCCATCTCATCGCGGGCGACGGCGAGCTCTACGACGCCGTCGACGCGGATCTGCGGCTGCGACAGCTGCTCGACCACGCCGTCTCCGGCGGTATCCGACCGACCGCGATCGTCGTGACCGGAGATCTGGCCGACCGGGGTGAGCCCGCGGCCTACGACAAACTGCGCGAGATCATGGAACCGTTCGCGCGCCGGACACAGGCCCCGATCGTCTGGGTGACCGGTAATCACGACGACCGCGCCACGCTACGGCAGCGACTGCTCGATGAATACCCGTCGACCGCTCCGCTGGATCGCGTGCACATGATCGACGGCCTGCGCATCGTCGTGCTCGACACCACCGTGCCCGGCCACCACCACGGTGATCTCACCGACGAGCAGCTGTCCTGGCTGCGATCGGTGCTGTCCGAGCCCGCCCCGTTCGGCACGGTGCTCGCCATGCACCACCCCCCGGTGCCGTGCGTGATCGATCTCGCGGTCACCGTCGAACTGCGCGATCAGCGCCGCCTGGCCGATGTGCTCGACGGCAGCGACGTACGCGCGATCCTCGCCGGTCACCTGCATTTCTCCACCTTCGCGACCTTCGCGGGCATTCCGGTCTCGGTCGCGTCGGCCAGTTGCTACACCCAGGATCTCGGTGTGGAAGCGGGGGGTCTGCGCGGGCGTGACGGCGCGCAGGCGTTCAACTACGTGCACGTCTATCCCGACACCGTGGTGCATTCGGTGGTGCCGATCGATCGCGGCCCGACCGTCGGCAGCCCGTCGACGCCGGAGGAAGCCGCGGCGACCCTGCGCGAGGCGGGCATCGTGATACCGCCCGCCGCCCGCATTCCGCACGTCATGCGCAACGCGCAGCCGACACCGGAATCCGGCGACGAATCGATGCGCTGACCGCTCAGGCCGCGCCCGACTCGGGCATGACGGGGTGCGAAGCCGGGTCGATCCGCTCCCACGGAGCCGGTTCCGGGTAGTACTCGGCGAGGAACGCCGACACCGTGCGCACCCGTTCGGCCTCGCCCACTTCGGGGAAACTCCCGTCGTTGAGGCAGAAGAAATCGACGTCACGTCGTTCGATCAGCTCGGGTAGTAGGCCGAGCCCCACCCTGCTCGTGGTGTCGACGTAGCGCATCCTCGCCGATTCCTGCGGTACCGCGCGTCCGCTGAGCAGGGCGTAGTAGTGGTAGAGCGAGTTGGTGACCGAGATATCGGTGGCCGCGCGGAACCGGCTGGCCCTCGTACGCGCGAAATCCTCGGCGAATTCCGCTTCCATCTCCAGTAGGACGCTGCGGCGCAACGGAACCGGGGTGTGCTCGAGATGGCGGGTGATCACATGCCCGAACCGCCGTGCGAGCAGTCCGCGATTCACCCGCGCCGCGTTCTCGAAACCGCTGCGGCGCTCGTTGTTCCGTCCCGGCCCGATGCGGGTGTCCGCCTCGATGAAACGACTGATTCCGGCCGGGGTGAAGAACATGGACGGCCGCGTGGGGCGGGCGAAGAACATGTCGTCGTTGGAGTACAGGAAATGCTCGCTGAGCCCTTCGATGTGCTGGAGTTGGCATTCCACCGCGTGCGAGTTGAAGGTCGGCAGCCCGCTCGTCTCGCTGAAATGGTCGACGGCGCGGACCACCGTCACTGCCGGATGTTCGGCAAGCCAGGCCGGAACGGCGGAATCGGTCGCGATGAAGATGTGCCGGATCCACGGCGCGTTCTTGTGCACCGAGCGCATCGCGTATTCGAGTTCGTCGATCTGACGGATCCTGGCGTCGGAGTCGTCGCCTTCGCCGACCACCACCTGTGCCAGCATGCCCGCACGGCGCGCGCGGAATTCGGGATCGGACCCGTCGACCCAGGAGAAGACGATGTCGATATCGAAGTCGACGTCGGTCGGATGCGGAGCGAACATATCGGTCAGGGTCGGCCAGGTCCGCTCGAACAGCGCGACATCGGCCATCGTCACGTCGGCGAGATCGAACACGGTGCGCGTCAGCGCGTTCGGACGCGGGCATTCGACGGTGTCGCCGTGGTAGTCCCAGAATTCGAGGTCGACGTGGTGGGCCGGGTCGGTGTCACGCCCCAGTCGCACGACATTGTCGAGGAGGTCGGCGCACGCGAATCCGGCGGACAGCGCCGCCGTCAGTACCCGCTGCGCCATCGTCCGATGCGCGGCGTCGACGGCGAGCACCAGTCGGTGTTCATTGTCACGTACCAGCAGGAACGGCACTTCCGCCGTCGCCAGTTCACCGCGCAGGTAGATCAGATCGGCGACCATCGCCTCGGAGGCGACCAGATTGCGCGTGGTCGATCGGGCGACCGTACCCACCGTCCGCGAGTGCGCTGCTCCCATATCCATCATTGTTTTCCCCATCCATCGGGTCGTTCCGTCGGAAAACGCCGAGGCACCGCGCCGGAGACGGGTGGCGGCCCCGGCCACGTGGGAGTGGGCCGAGGTCGCCTCGCGCGGCGCGGTCGAATTCAGGGATGAGGCAGGATGCTGTAGGGCAGGAACGAATTCGCCGGCCGATACCAGGACGATCGGTTGACCATTCGTTCTCACCTCACTCTGGGACAGACGCGCACGGATTCGTACCGGACAGGCTGACGCGCAGGGCCGGAACAGCCGAGCGCGACGGAATCAGCGCGCAGGGCCGGACAATCATCGGCCGGCGGATTGAAGAACTCCTGATGAACAGGGAGTTGCTAGGAATGATGCATCGCATTCCGGCGTCCGTCAATCGGAATCGCCGACGTGGTTGCGAACAGTATCAGCCCCCCACTTCGCATCGACCTGAGGTCGGCCTCGCGGCGGGGAGATTGCCGCACGGACGCTGACGAGCCGTTGCGCCGTCCAGTTCGGCGAACACGCGTGTCACGACGCCTCGACGGAGGTGCGCGCCGAGGATATGGCGCGCGACCGGGCGCGTTCGCTGCTCATCCCGGCGCATCTCCGCCTGATAACCACCTGAGATCGGTCCGGGCAAATTCGCCGGCGCCAGCGGTGAAGCGCCCCAGCGCCTTAGACTGGCTGTCAGCGCGACACAGCCCGTCGCGCGCATCGCGATCCACGAGGTGAACCCAGATGGCAGCCGGAGCGAGCTCGACGCAACAGGACCATTCGACAGATCATCCCGTCTTGGACGTGCTACCGGAATGGCCACGGAAAACCATCGCGGTGCTGGTCACCACGGATCCGGCACCCCACGCGATTCCGGTGTCGTGGCCGGTCCGCGCGGGCGACCGGACCATACTGATCAGTCTCAAGTATGATCGCGGATCTCTGACGAGACTTCGGCAGCGGCCGCCGGTGGCACTGCTGATCCTGGGTGGCGGTAACGTCGCGCTCTGCGCACGCGGAACAGCTCAGGTAATTGCCGAGGAGATGCCCGACGCGCAGGATTACGTCGCGGTTCGCATCGATGTCGACGTGATCGATGATCACCGGCAGTCCGCTTTCGCCGTCGTCGACGGCATCCAGCGCACCGTCCTCGATGCGACCGAATTGCACGCACTCCAGGGCCGGGTGGAAACTTTGCAGGACTGGGCCCATCAATCACATTGATCCGCTGCCATACGGATCCGACATCAAAATAAAACGGCTGCAAGAACAATCGGAAACAGCGATGACAATCGCGGAGAAAGGCGGCGCGCGAGCGCCGAACGGAAGGGGATCATGAGCGTCACACTGGCCAAGGGCGGCAATGTTTCACTGTCGAAGCAGGCCCCGAACCTGACCAAGGTTACGGTGGGACTCGGCTGGGACACCCGGACGACCACCGGGGCGGACTACGACCTCGACGCGAGCGCGCTCGCCACGGGTTCGAGTCTGAAAGTGCTGTCCGATCAGCACTTCATCTTCTACAACAACCTCCGCTCGCCGGAAGGGACCATCGAGCACACCGGTGACAACCTGACCGGTGAGGGCGAGGGAGACGACGAGTCGATCAATATCGATCTCGCCGCCACTCCGCCGACGATCACCAATATCTTCTTCCCGGTGTCCATCCACGACGCCGACGCGCGCGGTCAGTCCTTCGGCCAGATCCGCAACGCGTTCATCCGGGTCGTCGACTCGGTGACCGGGGCCGAACTCGCCCGCTACGACCTCACCGAGGACGCGTCGACGGAGACGGCGATGATCTTCGGCGAACTCTACCGGCACGGTCCCGAGTGGAAGTTCCGTGCGATCGGTCAGGGATACGCGTCCGGATTGGCGGGCATCGCCCGCGATTACGGCGTCAATATCTGACGTACTCGATCGGGCGGGTCGCCTCGGTATTCGCCGAGACGACCCGCCCGTTCCTGTTATCCGGGGTCGCGCCGCCTCACGCCCCCGCGCGGAACGGTGCGACCACCCGTTGGCCGTATCCGTTTTCCTTCGCCTCCTCCGCGCGTCGCCCGCGTTCGGGCAGGCGGATGTTGACGCGCTTGAGCCACCGATCGGTGCCGTCGTAGCGCGCGGTGAAGGGGACTCGGCCGTGGACGGCGACATCGTTGTCGACCAGCAGGAATTCACCCGGTTCGAGTGCCGCGGTGTGGCAGACCCGTTCCAATTCGGCGGTGAGATGGGCGTACGCGCGCCGGAATTCGGGATCCGCGTCGTCGAGCGGCGTGTAGGCGGGGTCGTAGCGCAACATCGAATCATCCGCGTCGTCAGGGGATTCGCACCATATCGTCGGCACCGGCGGGGCCGGATAGCGCTGGTGGCCGTCGCCGTAGGAGATATCGGGCAGGATCGGCAGCGTCGGGGTGCTCAGCAGGCGACGCTGGTCCGCGGTGAGTTCGACCTGCCGCACCGACGACAGGGTGGTGCCGACCTCGTCCGGATTGCGCAGGCACGCCAGCATCAGCAGATTCGCCCGGTGCGGGTGGAACGCGTCCTCGCTGTGGGGACTGAGCAATATCGTGCTGCTCGCGCCGGACTGTTCGTACTCGTGCCCTGGCGTCGGCAGGATGTTGTTGACGAGCCTGCCGCCCTGCTGGCCCGCCCAGCCGAACGGTTCGCCGACCGCCCGCGCGATCAGCATCATGACGATGTCGAAGTGGAAGGAACGGGCGCGGCGTTCTCGATCGCCCGCCCAGGCGGCTGCCTCGCTCCATCCGGACGGGGTCGGGCCGAATTCCTCGTCGGTGACCGGTAATCGGCTGACGATCGTTGCCCCGGCATTGCTGGTCGGGGCGCGGAAGGCGTCACGAAGTGACGCGGGCAGTTCCGAGACCCCCGCGTCGATCCGGGCGATGAGCGCGGAATCGGTCAGGGTGCGCACCCACTCGGCGGGGTCGCCCGGTGTCGCGTCCAGCGCGGTACAGATCCGATCCGCCAGCGCCCGGACGGCAAGTCCGGCCTCCGCGGGCAGTTCGCGCCGCTCGATTTCGTGTGGGTGAAGCGTCTTACGTTCGGAGAGAACGCTTTTCACCAGGAGAAACCTTCCTTTGTATCGGCCGAACGAGGGGTGAAGATCCGATCAGGGAAGCGGGCGTTACTCGATGGCCGACACCGGGCGTGCACGAGGAAGCCGCTGGGTATAGCGATAACGCATCAGCGAGGGTACGCGAGAAAGACTCGGCCGGAGCAAATTCCCGGCATCCATCGGCGAGGCAGTGAACCGGGGAGCGGACGCCGTACGCCGACACCTCGGCATCGCGTCGAGGTCGGTCTCGCGACAGCTATATGCGAACTGCCGCAACACTTCCACGGCGCCGGTCGGATCGGAGAGCCGGGATCACCCGTGTCGCCTGCCGCGATGCCCGACCCGACGAGATCGGCCTGTGGACAACCGGCGACACGCCACACGCCTGTGGACAACCGAAAGCGTGATTCGGCGTGCCCGACCTAATCTTGCGTGGTGGCCGAGGGTGCCGCACGAGGGGGGACGCGATGATCACGACCACACGGCACCGGCGGCGTGATTCGGCGGCGGCCCCCGCGCGCGATGCGCCCCGAGCTGCGAAGGAGGCCTCGCTCACGCCGCGCCGCCGTATCCGCTCGGATCTGGATGATGGAGTGGTGTTCGCGAAGACGATCGGCGTCGTAGCCGCCGCCCTGGTGACCCTGGTGGTCGCCGGGTGCGGTGCGGGTCCCGCGCTGCCGCCGATTCCGGAAGGCATACCGCCCGGCCCCGGCGCGGTGCTGCCCCCGATCGACCTGGACGCTCCCGGCCGCAGCGCGTTGCAGTTGCGCGGCTGGGCTTCCGAGCAGTCGAGCACCGGCATCTCCACCGTCGCACTGGAGGCATACGGCTACGCGGCCGCGGTGATGGCCCGCGCGAGACCGGAATGCGGTATCGGCTGGACCACCATCGCGGGCATCGCCAGCGTGGAGAGCAGGCACGGCACCCACGGCCGTTCCGACCTCGGCGACGACGGGAACGTGCGTCCGCCGATCATCGGCATCGCGCTCGACGGCGCACCCGGTGTCGCGCTGATCCGCGATACCGACCGTGGCGTACTCGACGGCGACGGTGACCACGATCGCGCCATCGGCCCGCTGCAATTCATCCCGGAAACATGGAAGCGGTGGGGTGTCGACGCCAACGGCGACGGTGTCGCCGACCCGCAGAACATCGATGACGCCGCGTTGACCGCGGCCAGGTACCTGTGCGCGAGCGGCGGCGACCTCACCTCCGAACCGGGATGGCAGCAGGCGTTGCTCACCTACAACCGGTCCAACAGCTATCTGCTCACCGTCCGCGATCGCGCCGCCGCCTATAGCGTCGGCCGCCGAGTGTGATCCCGCGCGCACCGCGTTCCGCGGCCCGACTCGACCCGCCGTGCCGGGACCGCACCCGTCGCGTACTGCGATAGGCTCGGCACCGCACGGCCCATCCCGTGATATCCACCGTGCCAGCAGCGAAGGAGTGTCGTTTTCGTGGCCATCATCGAACAGGTCGGAGCTCGCGAGATCCTGGATTCTCGTGGCAACCCCACTGTCGAGGTCGAGATCGCCCTCGACGACGGCACGCTGACCCGGGCGGCGGTGCCGTCCGGCGCCTCCACCGGTGAACACGAAGCGGTCGAACTACGCGACGGCGGCGACCGTTACCTGGGCAAAGGCGTGCAGAAGGCCGTCGAGGGCGTCCTCGACGAGATCGCTCCCGCCGTCATCGGACTGGACGCGGTCGAGCAGCGCACCGTCGACCAGGTGCTGCTGGATCTGGACGGCACCCCCGACAAATCCCGGCTCGGCGCGAACGCCCTGCTCGGCGTCTCGCTGGCGGTAGCCCGCGCGGCCGCCGAATCCTCGGGCCTCGAACTGTTCCGCTACCTGGGCGGCCCGAACGCGCACGTGCTCCCGGTGCCGATGATGAACATCCTCAACGGTGGCGCGCACGCCGATACCGGCGTCGACGTCCAGGAGTTCATGGTCGCCCCGATCGGAGCGCCGACGTTCAAGGAGTCGCTGCGCTGGGGCGCCGAGGTCTACCACTCGCTCAAGGCGGTGCTGAAGTCGAAGGGGCTGTCCACCGGGCTCGGCGACGAGGGCGGTTTCGCCCCCGATGTCGCGGGCACCAAGGAGGCGCTCGACCTGATCATCGTCGCCATCGGCAAGACCGGCCTCAAACTGGGCACCGATGTCACGCTGGCGCTCGATGTCGCGGCCACCGAGTTCTACACCGCGGGTAGCGGTTACAAATTCGAGGGCAGCGTCCGCTCGGCCGCCGAGATGGCGCAGTTCTACGCCGACCTGCTGACCTCCTACCCGCTGGTCTCCATCGAGGACCCGCTGTCGGAGGACGACTGGGACGGCTGGGTCGCGCTGACCGATCAGATCGGCGACAAGGTGCAGCTGGTCGGCGACGACCTGTTCGTCACCAATCCGGAGCGTCTCGAAGAAGGTATCGCCAAGGGTGCGGCCAACGCGCTGCTGGTGAAGGTCAACCAGATCGGCACCCTCACCGAAACCCTCGACGCGGTGGAACTCGCGCACCGCAACGGCTACAAGACGATGATGTCGCACCGGTCCGGCGAGACCGAGGACACCACCATCGCCGATCTGGCCGTGGCCGTCGGCAGCGGTCAGATCAAGACCGGCGCCCCCGCGCGCAGCGAGCGCGTCGCCAAGTACAACCAGTTGCTGCGCATCGAGGACGCGCTGGGCGATTCCGCCCGGTACGCCGGGGACGTCGCGTTCCCGCGGTTCGCGTTCGAAGGATGATCACCGCGATGCGCACGAGGGGTACGGCGGTATAGCCGAAGCTCTCGTGCGCATCGCAGCACAGGTACAGGGAGCGGTATGACCGAGCGGCGCGCGCGTGGAACCAGTCCGGCCGGACGCGGGGACCGCCGCACGTCACGCGTGGCCGGTTCGCGGCCGCGCGCGGGCACCGATACCGAAACCGCCGCCAGGCCCGCCGCGGCCAAACGCGCGGCGCGCCGACGCACCGACGCCGACAAGAAGGCGTCCCCGCGCAAGATCGCCGCGCGCGGGGGCGCGGGCGACAGGAACGAGCGCACGATTCTCGGCCTCTCCACCGGGAAGGCGGTCGTGCTCGCGGCCGTGGTGTGCGCGCTCGCGCTGACCCTGGCCGTGCCGATGCGAACCTATTTCGCCCAGCGCACCGAGGCGACCGAACTGGCGCAACAGCGACAGGAATTGGAAGCCGACCTCACTCGGTTGCGCGATCGGCGTGCCCAGCAGCAGGATCCGGCCTACATCCGGGCCGAGGCCCGCGACCGGTTGCGCCTGGTGATGCCGGGGGAGACGCCCTACATCGTGCAGGTACCCGGTATCGAGGCCCCGCCCCGACCCGCGGCGC